>NZ_JAAGPH010000017.1:0-82785 GCF_017104705.1 Burkholderia sp. Se-20373
GGGCGCCGGCAACCCGCGCGACTCGAACCAGCCGGACGGCCCGATGTAAGCCCCGCCGGCGAGATCGGGCGAGGTCGCCGCATGAATCGCGGGCAGCGCGCCCTGGTCGGCCGGCTGCGCGAGATAACGGTTCGCGGCGCGCATCAGCGCGGCACGGGCGGGCGAGCGGTCCATCGCCGGGCCCGCGAACTGCAGGTTGGTCGCCGCGTAGCCCGGGTGCGCGGCCACGCTGATCCCGGCGAACGCCGCGCGCTCGAAACGGCGCTGCAACTCGATCGCGAAGACGAGATTCGCGAGCTTGCTGTCGCAATAGGCGAGATAACGGTTGTAGCGGTGTTCGGCGCGCAGGTCGTCGACGCGGATCCGGCCGCCGCGGTTCAAGCCGCTCGACGTCGTCACGACCCGCGCCCGGCGCGCGGCGCGCAACGCGGGCAGCAGATGGCCGGTGAGCGCGAAATGGCCGAGGTGGTTGGTGCCGAACTGCATCTCGAAGCCGTCGTGCGTATGACGCAGCGGCAGGAACATCACGCCGGCGTTGTTGCAGAGGATGTCGACGCGGCCGTGACGTTCGCCCACATCGGCCGCGAAGCGCGCGATCGACGCGAGATCGGCGAGGTCGAGCGCGTCGACTTCGACGCGGGCATCGGGATGGAGCCGGCGGATCGCGTCGGCCGCCTGCGTGGCGCGGGCAGCGTCGCGGCAGCCCATCACGACCGTCGCGCCTTTCGCGGCCAGCGTTTCCGCCAGCTGCCAGCCGAGCCCGCTGTTGGCGCCGGTCACGACCGCGACCTTGCCGCCCTGCGCCGGGACGTGGCGCGCGCTCCATGCATGCATGTCTGCCTCCATCGGCGCGGCCGGGCGGCCGCGGCGCGTAATCGTTACATTGAGTGGTGTAACGATAGTGCGCGCGGGCGTGGCAGACAAGTGAGGGAACTAGACCGGCGCTTCTAGGGCCGGCGCATCGGATGGCGCCGCGTGCGGTGACGCGCGGCGGCAGGATTTACCTGCCGCCGGCCAGTGCGAGCACTTCGGCGGCGGAGATCATCGCGGCCGCGTTCGCGGGCGCCGGGCGTTCGGCCGGGCGGAAGACTTCGTCGCCGCGGTGGATCACCTGGCGCGACAGCGCGCAGGTGCCGGTGCGTTGCGCAAAGCGGCGGCGCCAGCGCTGTTCACCGTAGTGACAGCGGCCGGGCTCGACCCAGCGGACGACGAGCAGCGTATCGGAACGTTCGAGGATTTCGACGTGGACGTCGGCGGGATCGAGCGCAGGCAGGGATTTGGAGGCCTTCATTTGCCGTTTCCTAAAGCTCGTGCGGTTCGGTCATGGCAGTGGATGTCACTACCCGATGGCGAATCCGTAGCGGTTTCCATGAGTGGTGCGCTAAATGTAAGCGTCTGTGACCGGAAAAAACATCCTGTCTGGCTCAAATTACCTTTTGCCGATTTAGAAACAATCCAGGCTTATTTTCTTGGAAACCACAGACAAAAACGCCCCGGACACGAAGTCCGGGGCGGAAAATCGGCCTGCGCGCCGTGTCTGCTCGCCCAGTCACGGAGCCCATCGCCGGGGGGGACGGAGGTGCCCGCAGGGATCGAACGCGGGCGGGGTGGCGATGGACGGGAAGCGCAGTCCGGTACGTCATGATGGCGCGCGCATCCCGTTGAGACCCTGACGTGAACATGACTTTTTCGTCAGTTTGGCGGGGTGCCGTGCCGAGCGTGCGCGAAAAAACCGACTGGAGGGCCGCCGGTATTGGATTCGTCCGAATCCCGGGGCGTGCTCGCGGGCGCTGTCGAACGTCGAATCCGTGCTCAACAGCCCCATTTCTCCACCCGGGTAAATACTGAATCCCGATTCCGTGACAAACGCGGGATCACTTCCTATGATTGGTTGGACCTTTAGTCCTTTGTGCCAATCGGCCGACGGGTGGCCGCTTTTTCGGGAGAGTCGCTCATGAGATTGCAGGGCAAACGCGCGCTAGTGACGGCGGCCGGGCAGGGCATCGGCCGCGCGACCGCGCTGCGCTTCGCGAGCGAGGGCGCCGACGTGCTGGCGACCGACATCAACGAAGCCGCGCTCGTGCGGCTCGAGGCCGACGCCGAGCGCGCGGGCGGCCGGCTGGCCACGCGTCGGCTCGACGTGACCGATGCGCGGGACGTCGCGGCGCTCGCCGCGAACGAGCGCGCATTCGACGTGTTGTTCAACTGCGCGGGCTATGTCCACCACGGCTCGATCCTCGATTGCGACGACGAAGCATGGGCGTTCTCGCTGAACCTGAACGTCACGTCGATGTACCGGCTGATCCGCGCGCTGCTGCCCGCGATGCTCGAAGCCGGCGGCGCGTCGATCATCAACATGGCGTCGGCCGCGTCGAGCGTGAAGGGCGTGCCCAACCGCTTCGTCTACGGCACGACCAAGGCGGCCGTGATCGGCCTGACCAAGGCGGTGGCCGCCGATTTCGTCGAGCGGGGCATCCGCTGCAACGCCATTTGCCCGGGCACGATCGAATCGCCGTCGCTGGCGCAGCGGATCGCGGACCAGGCGCGCACGCGCCACGTGTCGACCGACGAGGTGCGCCAGGCGTTCGTCGCGCGCCAGCCGATCGGACGCATCGGCACCGCGGAGGAAGTGGCCGCGCTCGCGCTGTACCTCGCGTCCGACGAAGCGTCGTTCACGACCGGCGCGATCCACCTGATCGACGGCGGCTGGTCGAACTGACCACGCCCCTCCCATTCACTTTCCGTATCGGCTCAACACGACATGAAACTGCTGAGATTTGGCGACAAACACCATGAAAAGCCGGGCCTGCTCGATGCGCAGGGCCATATCCGCGACCTGTCCGGCGTGATCGACGACCTCGCCGGCGACGCGCTGTCACCCACCTCGCTCGCGCGGCTGCGCGACATTCCGCCGTCGTCGCTGCCGCTGGTCGAAGGCACGCCGCGGCTCGGCGCGTGCGTGGGCCGCGTCGGCAAGTTCATCTGCATCGGGCTCAACTATTCCGACCACGCGGCCGAATCGGGGATGGAGGTGCCGAAGGAGCCCGTCGTGTTCGGCAAGTGGACGAGCGCGATCTCGGGGCCGAACGACGACGTCGAGATTCCGCGCGGCTCGGAGAAAACCGACTGGGAAGTCGAGCTCGGTGTGGTGATCGGCCAGGGCGGCCGCTACATCGCGGAAGCCGACGCGCTGTCGCACGTCGCCGGCTATTGCGTGGTGAACGACGTGTCGGAGCGCGAATTCCAGCTCGAACGCGGCGGCACGTGGGACAAGGGCAAGGGCAACGACACGTTCGGGCCGCTCGGCCCGTGGCTCGTGACGGCCGACGAAGTGCCCGATCCGCACGCGCTGCGGCTGTGGCTCGACGTCGACGGCCATCGCTACCAGAACGGCACGACCGCGACGATGGTGTTCCGCGTGCCGCACCTGATCAGCTACCTGAGCCGCTTCATGAGCCTGCAGCCGGGCGACGTGATCTCGACCGGCACGCCGCCGGGCGTCGGCCTCGGGCAGAAGCCGCCCGTCTATCTGCGCGCCGGACAGGTGATCACGCTCGGCATCGACGGGCTCGGCGAGCAACGCCAGCGCACCGTGCAGGCCTGATTTCCTTTAACGGACGGTTCGTCATGCCTATCATTCGATCGATGCGCGTCCTCGACGTGCGCTTCCCGACCTCGCGCCAGCTCGACGGCTCCGATGCGATGAATCCGGACCCCGATTATTCGGCGGCCTACGTCGTGCTCGAAACCGACCATGACGGGCTCGAAGGTCACGGGCTCACGTTCACCATCGGGCGCGGCAACGAAATCTGCTGCGCGGCGATCGACGCGATGCGCCACCTCGTCGTCGGCCTCGACCTCGACTGGATCCGCGAAGACATGGGCCGCTTCTGGCGGCACGTGACGTCGGACAGCCAGTTGCGCTGGATCGGCCCCGACAAGGGCGCGATCCACCTGGCGACGGGCGCGGTCGTCAACGCGGTGTGGGATCTGTGGGCGAAAGCCGAACGCAAGCCGCTGTGGCGGCTCGTGGCCGACATGAGCCCCGAGGAACTGGTGAGCGCGATCGACTTCCGCTACCTGACCGACTGCCTGACGCCGGACGAAGCGCTCGATCTGCTGCGCCGCCAGGCACCGGGCAAGGCCGACCGGATCGCGCTGCTGGAGCGCGACGGCTACCCGTGCTACACGACGTCGGCGGGCTGGCTCGGCTACAGCGACGACAAGCTGCGGCGGCTGTGCCGCGAAGCCGTCGACGCCGGGTTCGAGTACGTGAAGCTGAAGGTCGGCGCGAACCTGGAGGACGACATCCGCCGCGTGACGATCGCGCGCGAGGTGATCGGCCCCGACCGCAAGCTGATGATCGACGCGAACCAGGTGTGGGAAGTGGACGAGGCGATCGACTGGGTGCGCGAGCTGGCGTTCGCGCGGCCGTGGTTCATCGAGGAGCCGACCAGCCCCGACGATGTCGAAGGGCATCGCAAGATCCGCAAGGCGATCGCGCCCGTGCAGGTCGCGACCGGCGAGATGTGCCAGAACCGCGTGCTGTTCAAGCAGTTCATCGCGCGCGGCGCGATCGACGTCGTGCAGATCGACGCGTGCCGGCTCGGCGGCGTGAACGAGATTCTCGCGGTGATGCTGATGGCCGCGAAGTACGGGCTGCCCGTGTGCCCGCATGCGGGCGGCGTCGGGTTGTGCGAGTACGTGCAGCATCTGTCGATGATCGACTACATCTGCATTGCGGGCACGAAGGAAGGGCGCGTGACGGAGTACGTCGATCACCTGCACGAGCATTTCGTCGAACCGTGCGTCGTGCGCGGCGCGGCGTACATGCCGCCGACGGCGCCCGGTTTCTCGATCGAGATGAAGCCCGAATCGCTGGAGCAGTACCGGTTCCGCGGCTGACACGCGTCGGGCGTGCCGACAACATGAACGACGGAGACGCGAAGTGGATTTGAATCTGCAACACAAGGTCGTGATCGTGACCGGCGGCGCGTCGGGCATCGGCGCCGCGATCTCGATGCGGCTGGCCGAAGAAGGTGCGATTCCGGTGGTGTTCGCGCGCCACGCGCCCGACGATGCGTTCTGGCGCGTCGTCGTGCAGAAGCAGCCGCAGGCCGTATGCATCCCGGTCGAATTGCAGGAAGATGCGCAGTGCCGCGATGCCGTTGCGGAAACGGTCACGCGCTTCGGCCGGCTCGACGGCCTGGTCAACAACGCGGGCGTCAACGACAGCATCGGGCTGGATGCCGGGCGCGACGCATTCGTTGCGTCGCTCGAACGCAACCTGATCCACTACTACGTGATGGCGCACTACTGCGTGCCGCACCTGAAGGCGTCGGGCGGCGCGATCGTCAATGTTTCGTCGAAGACGGCCGTCACCGGGCAGGGCAACACCAGCGGCTATTGCGCATCGAAGGGCGCGCAGCTCGCGTTGACGCGCGAATGGGCCGTCGCGTTGCGTGACGACGGCGTGCGCGTGAACGCGGTGATTCCGGCCGAGGTGATGACGCCGCTGTACCGGAGATGGCTCGACGGTTTCGACGACCCCGACGCGAAGCTGGCGGGCATCGCGGGCAAGGTGCCGCTCGGCCAACGCTTCACGACGGCCGACGAAATCGCCGATACGGCCGTGTTCCTGCTGTCGGAACGCGCATCGCACACGACGGGCCAGTGGCTGTTCGTCGACGGCGGCTATACGCATCTCGACCGTGCGATCAGCTGAGGGCGTCGATCCATGCAACCCGACCCGACTCCGAACGCCGCACCGCCGCTGATCGCGTTGACCGGCATCGGCAAGCGCTTCCCCGGCGTGCAGGCGCTCGACGACTGCCATTTCGACCTGCGTGCCGGCGAAGTGCATGCGCTGATGGGCGAGAACGGCGCCGGCAAGTCGACGCTGATGAAGATCCTGGCGGGCGTCTACCAGTGCGACGAAGGCGAGATCCGGATGGACGGCCGCGCGGTGGAGATCGCCGATCCACGCGCCGCGCAGGCGCTCGGGATCGGCATCATCCATCAGGAACTGAACCTGATGAACCACCTGAGCGTCGCGCAGAACATCTTCATCGGCCGCGAGCCGCGCGGCCGCTTCGGCGTGTTCGTCGACGAAGCGGCACTCAACCGCGACGCGGCCGCGATCTTCGCGCGGATGCGGCTCGATCTCGACCCGCGTACGCCGGTCGGCCGGCTCACGGTCGCGAAGCAGCAGATGGTCGAGATCGCGAAGGCGCTGTCGTTCGACTCGCGCGTGCTGATCATGGACGAGCCGACCGCCGCGCTCAACAACGCGGAGATCGCCGAGCTGTTCCGCATCATCGGCGACCTGCGCGCGCATGGTGTCGGCATCGTCTACATCTCGCACAAGATGGACGAGCTGCGCCAGATCGCCGATCGCGTGACCGTGATGCGCGACGGCAAGTACGTGGCGACCGTGCCGATGGCGGACACGTCGATGGACGCGATCATCGCGATGATGGTCGGTCGCCAGCTCGCGACCGAATTCCGCACGCCGCCCGATACATCGGCAAACGACGTCGCGCTCGAAGTGCGCGGGCTGTCGCGCGGCCGCGCGATCCGCGATGTCGGCTTCACGCTGCGGCGCGGCGAGATCCTCGGCTTCGCCGGGTTGATGGGCGCCGGCCGCACCGAGGTCGCGCGCGCGGTGTTCGGCGCGGACCCGGTCGATGCGGGCGAGATCCGCGTGCACGGCAAGACCGTGACGATCCGAACGCCGGCCGACGCGGTGAAGCACGGCATCGGCTACCTGTCCGAGGATCGCAAGCACTTCGGGCTCGCGGTCGGGATGGACGTGCAGAACAACATCGCGCTGTCGAGCATGCGCCGCTTCGTGCGCCGCGGCGTGTTCCTCGATGCGCGTGCGCTGCGCGACACCGCGCAAGCGTACGTGCGGCAGCTCGCGATCCGCACGCCGTCGGTGACGCAGCCGGCGCGGCTGCTGTCGGGCGGCAACCAGCAGAAGATCGTGATCGCGAAGTGGCTGCTGCGCGACTGCGACATCCTGTTCTTCGACGAACCGACGCGCGGCATCGACGTCGGCGCGAAAAGCGAGATCTACAAGCTGCTCGACGCGCTCGCCGCCGACGGCAAGGCGATCGTGATGATCTCGTCGGAATTGCCCGAGGTGCTGCGCATGAGCCACCGGATTCTCGTGATGTGCGAAGGGCGCGTGACCGGCGAATTGCGCGCGGCCGATGCCACGCAGGAAAAGATCATGCAGCTCGCGACGCAGCGCGAGTCGACCGTATTGTCCTGAATCAGACGCCGAGACGCTTACCCGATCATGTCCAACGATACGCATCCCGTTCCGCCCCTCGCGTCCGGCGACACGCCGGCCGGCGCATCGAGCCTGAAGTCGCGCTTCTTCAATCCGGCCGCGCGGCAGAAGCTGCTCGCGTTCGCGAGCCTCGTGCTGCTGATCGTGTTCTTCAGCGTCGCGTCGCCGAACTTCCTCGAAGTCGACAACCTCGTCGCGATCCTGCAGGCCACCGCGGTGAACGGCGTGCTGGCCGTCGCCTGTACCTACGTGATCATCACGTCGGGCATCGATCTGTCGGTCGGCACGCTGATGACGTTCTGCGCGGTGATGGCCGGCGTCGTGCTGACGAAATGGGGGATGCCGCTGCCGCTCGGGATCCTGGCCGCGCTGTTTTTCGGCGCGTTGTCGGGCAGCGTATCGGGCTTCGTGATCGCGAAGATGAAGGTGCCGCCGTTCATCGCGACGCTCGGCATGATGATGCTGCTCAAGGGGCTGTCGCTCGTGATCTCGGGCACGCGGCCGATCTACTTCAACGACACGCCGGGCTTCACGTCGATCGCGCAGGATTCATTGATCGGCAACCTGATTCCGGCGCTGCCGATTCCGAACGCGGTGCTGATCCTGTTCCTCGTCGCGATCGGCGCGTCGATCGTGCTGAACCGCACGATCTTCGGCCGCTACACCTTCGCGCTCGGCAGCAACGAGGAAGCGCTGCGGCTGTCGGGCGTGAACGTCGACGCGTGGAAGATCGCGGTCTACACGTTCAGCGGCGCGGTGTGCGGGATCGCCGGGCTCCTGATCGCGTCGCGGCTGAATTCCGCGCAGCCCGCGCTCGGGCAGGGCTACGAGCTCGATGCGATCGCGGCCGTCGTGATCGGCGGCACGTCGCTGTCGGGCGGCGCGGGCAGCATCGTCGGCACCATCATCGGCGCGTTCATCATGAGCGTGCTGACGAACGGCCTGCGCATCATGTCGGTCGCGCAGGAATGGCAGACGGTCGTGACGGGCGTGATCATCATCCTCGCCGTCTACGTCGATATCCTGCGCCGGCGGCGCCGCTGATGGCCGCGTTCACGCGGGCAGGTGCTTCATCGCCGGTTCCGGCCGGCGTCCCAGTCGTTCCAGTCGGTTGAGTCGATACGAAAAAAGGAGACGCGAAGTGATCAGGAGCAAGGTGTTGAACGCGATCGTCGGGCTGACGTTCGCCGTCGGCGTCACGGCCGGCGCGCAGGCGCAGGAAACCTACATCCCGTTGATCTCGAAGGGCTTCCAGCATCAGTTCTGGCAGGCCGTGAAAGCGGGCGCGACGCAGGCCGCGAAGGACTACAAGGTGAAGGTGACGTTCGAAGGGCCGGAGACCGAGGCGATGGTCGACAAGCAGATCGACATGCTGTCGGCCGCGATCGCGAAGAAGCCGGCCGCGCTCGGCTTCGCGGCGCTCGACAGCAAGGCCGCGCTGCCGCTCTTGAAGAAGGCGCAGGCCGAGAAGATCCCGGTGATCGCGTTCGACTCGGGCGTCGACAGCGACATCCCTGTGACGACGGCCGCGACCAACAACAAGGCCGCCGCGTCGCTCGCCGCCGACAAGCTCGCCGCGCTGATCGGCGACGAGGGCGAGGTGGCCGTGGTCGCGCACGACCAGACGAGCCGCACCGGCATCGACCGCCGCGACGGCTTCCTCGAACGGATGAAGTCCGCGCACCCGAAGGTGCAGGTCGTGACCGTGCAGTACGGCGAAGGCGACCAGCTGAAGTCGACCGAGGTGACGAAGTCGATCCTGCAGGCGTATCCGAAGCTCAAGGGGCTGTTCGGCACCAACGAGGGCTCGGCGATCGGCGTGGTCAACGGCGTGCGCGAGATGAAGCGCAAGGTCGTGATCGTCGGGTACGATTCCGGCAAGCAGCAGAAGGACGCGATCCGCAGCGGGCTGATGGCCGGCGCGATCACGCAGAATCCGATCGGGATCGGCTACAAGACGGTCGAGGCGGCCGTGAAGGCGATCAAGGGCGAGAAGCTGCCGAAGGTCATCGATACCGGTTTCTATTGGTACGACAAGACCAATATCGACGATCCGAAGATCGCGGCGGTGTTGTACGACTGAACGTTGCGTCGCGCGGCGGTGGCGCGCGCCGCCGCCGCGGCGACCGGACACGAGGGCATCATGGGCGCAGTGCGTATCGATTCGCATCAGCACTTCTGGCGCTACCGCGCCGCCGATTACCCGTGGATCGGCCCCGGCATGGGCGTGCTCGCGCGCGACTACCTGCCCGATGCGCTGTGGCCGCTGATGCACGCGCAGGCGCTCGGTGCGTCGATCGCGGTGCAGGCGCGCGCCGGGCGCGACGAGACGGCGTTCCTGCTCGATCTCGCGCGCGACGATGCGCGCATCGCGGCGGTGGTCGGCTGGGAGGATCTCGCCGCGCCGCAGCTCGCGGATCGCATCGCCGAATGGCGCAGCCCGAAGCTGCGCGGGTTCCGTCACCAGGTGCAGGATGAAGCCGATGCCGGCGCGTTCGTCGCGGAGCCGGGCTTCGACCGCGGCATCGCCTGGCTGCAGGCGAACGGCTACGTGTACGACGTGCTCGTGTTCGAGCGCCAGTTGCGCGAGGTGTGGGCGTTTTGTGCGCGGCACGACGCGCACTGGCTCGTGCTCGATCACGTCGGCAAGCCCGCACTCGCCGATTTCGAGCGCGACGACACGGCGCTCGCGCGCTGGCGCGCCGCGTTGCGCGAGCTGGGCGCGCTGCCGCATGTCGTGTGCAAGCTGTCGGGGCTCGTGACCGAGGCCGACTGGAAGCGCGGGCTGCGCGGGAAGGACGTCCGGCGCATCGAGCAGTGTCTCGACGCGGCGCTCGACGCGTTCGGCCCGCAGCGGCTGATGTTCGGGTCGGACTGGCCCGTGTGCCTGCTGGCCGCGTCGTATGACGAGGTCGCGTCGATCATCGAGCGCTGGGGCGAGTCGCGACTGTCGGCGGCCGAGCGCACCGCGCTTTGGGGCGGCACCGCCGCACGTTGCTATGGGGTGCCGACGTGAGCGCGCGGGCGTGCCCGTTGGGGCGTGGCTTCATCGGACGAATGGCGACGGGCGCCACGGTGTGTCGATGGTTGCGGTCGCATCGATGCGTCACCCGATGCCGGGGGCCGAACCTTTAGAATATGCGCAAACGGTTGCGTGCGATGCGCGCGCGGCCGTCCGGAACGAAACCGATCACCAGTCCCGACGTATGTCCATCCAGCCGATTCAGAACCGCCGCCTCTACCAGCAGATCGCCGACAAGCTCAGTGCGATGATCGAGTCCGGCGATTTTCCGCCGGGCAGCTACCTGCCGCCCGAGCGCGAACTGGCCGAACAGTTCGGCGTGTCGCGCACCTCGGTGCGCGAGGCGCTGATCGCGCTCGAAGTGAGTGGGCTCGTGAGCGTGCGCGTCGGCGACGGCGTGAAGGTGCGCCATCCCGAAACGGCCGCCGCGCCTGAACCCGCGCCTGTCCCTGCGGAGAAGGCCGCGCCGTTCACGATCGTCGAGATCGATCCCGAACTCGGCATCGCACTCGACCTCGATACCGAAATCCCGCCGTTCGCGTTGCTGCAGGCGCGCCGGCTGATCGAGCCGGAAGCGGCGTCGCTGGCCGCGAAGCACGGCTCGGACGAGCAGATCGAAGGGATCCACGAGGCGTTCCTGCGCAACCAGGCAGACAACCTCAGTGGCTCGCTCACCCATCCGGGCGACCGGTTGTTTCATATCCGCATCGCGGAGGCGAGCGACAACGCCGCGTATGCGCTGATGATCAAGCAACTGCTCGCGCACAAGTACGACCTGATGTTCCAGCGGCTGCAGTCGCTGTACATGCCGAACGACATGCCGCACCGGTCGGAACTCGAACACCGCGCGATCCTCGATGCGATCCGCGCACGCGACCCGGACGCCGCGCGCCGCGCGATGGCCGAGCATCTCGACGAAGTGATCCGCATCTTCGGCCGCGCGCTCGATTGAGCGCGCGTCGAAGCGTGACCGGTTGCCCGTTCAGAAGCGATCCGCGCGATACGGCGCCGGATCGGTGAACGGCGCTTCGCCGGTCATCATCTCGGCCAGCAGTCGTCCCGTGACGGGGCCGAGCGTCAGCCCGTGATGGTTGTGCCCGAACGCGAACCACAGCCCGCGATGCGCGGGCGCGGGGCCGATTACCGGGCGCATGTCGGGCGTGCACGGCCGGAAGCCGAGCCAGGGCTGCGGATCGAGCCGCTCGCCGAAACCGAACACGGGCCGCGCGACGCGTTCCGCGCGTTCGAGCTGCACGCCGGTGGGCGGCACGCCGCGCCGCGCGATCTCGACGCCGGTCGTCAGCCGCAGCCCGCGCTTCATCGGGGCGATCACGTAACCGTATTCGCGATCGACGATCGGCGCCGACGGCACGCCGCGCGCGGACGGCGCGTAGTGCATGTGATAGCCGCGCTTCTCGCGCAGCGGGATCGTGTAGCCGAACTTGCCGAACACCGTGTCGGACCACGGGCCGAGCGCGACGACCACGGCCGGCGCGGCGGCCATGCCGTCCTGCGTCCTGACCTGCCAGCCCGGCGACAGCGCATCGAGGCTCGCGGCGTCGCCCGTCAGCAGCGTGCCGCCGCCCTGCACGAAGAGTTGCGCGTACGCTTTGACGAGCGCGGACGGGTCGACGACGCTTTTCGGATCGAGCCAGTGCAGCGCGCCGCAGAAGCCGGGCGCGAGGCTCGGTTCGTGCGCGCTCAGCGCGGCCGCATCGAGCGGCGTGATGCCGAGCCCGTGGCGGCGAGCGGTGAGTCCGGCCTCGGTCACGCCGCGTTCGAATGCCGCGGGCGTGCGGAACGCTTCCAGCCAGCCGTTCGCGCGGATGAGTTCGCCGGCGCCGGCCCGCGCGATCAGCGCGTCGTGCTCGACGATGCAGCGCTCGATCAGCGGCAGCATGTCGCGCGACGCCGCCGCGTGACGCAGCGGCGCCGATTCCCACCAGAAACGCGCGAGCCATGGCGCGAATGCGGGCAGCGACGCGCTGTGCCAGTAGAGATCGGTCGAGCGGTTCAGCGCATAGCGCATCAGCGTGAACGGGCTGCGCGGGAACGGATACGGTTCGACCGACGAGCGCTCGATCAGCCCCGCGTTGCCGAAGCTCGTGCCTTCGCCGGGCGCGCCGCGATCGACGAGGGCGACCTTGCGCCCGCGATCCTGCAGGTGGAGTGCTGCGGAGACGCCGACGATGCCTGCGCCGAGAACGATGACGTCGAAATCCATGAATGACGGTGACAGAGTAGGGTTAGTGGATGGACCGCTTGCGTGAAGATCCATGGTCCATTCAGAACCCGAGGATACCTCCGAAGCGCACGGGTGCGTCGCGCGATGCCCGACGGTTGGGCGCGCATCGGGTTTCATGCGCGTCATGCCACGAAGCGACACGTTCGCTCGCCGGCGATAATCGGTTGGCGTTTCGTCCGGACCTGCGTCAATCTCAGGCGGGCGCGCAATATGCCAGTGAAAGTCGATTGCGTGATCGACAGGTGTGCGGCTCCAGTCATTCCGGAATGACTGACAATGCCGGAAAACCGCGGTGCGGCGCGATTCGCCGGGACTCATTTGTTTTTGAATTGCCGGTGTGTGGTTATTTTCCGTATCGGTAAATTATCCCGTGTTGCGTCGCGGAAATGTCAGAATTACCCGTCTCACTGTTCCGGGAAATAAAGGCCGGCCGCATCACCAGCTGGCTGCCGGAATTCGAGGGGACTACTTAATTGAAAGGTATGGACTCGCCCGAGGCGTGCCGTTATGATGGCGCCGCTTGTCGTGAGAGACAGCCGATCCCCGCCAAGAAAAAGACATAAGCGTGGGAGAAAATACCGATTTTCTCGAATGTTTGCCTGCTGGCGAATGCAATTGCGTTGATTGCCTGAAAGCCGCGAATCGCATTCCGTCGAAGATGCATTCGGAAATTAATATTTCGGACATCGACATGTAGTAATGCCGCGCCGCCTGCGTCGCGGCAATCAGAAAAGAAAGCGAGAGGGCCCATGAAAGAGTTGCCAGGAATCGCCGGATTGGCCGAGTCCGCGGGATCGTCGCCGCTTGCTGGCGCGCTGCAATCGGGCGCGATGCAAATGGCCGCGGCGGCGAATCCCGTCGTCGGCAAGATCGCGCCGACCGCATCGGCCGTCATGCAGGCCCTGGCCGCCGGCGGGAATCCGGCGCAGATTGCGGCGTCGATGGCCGCACCGGCGGCCGGCATGCTGAATCCGCTTGCCGGGTCACTCGCTTCCGGCGCGATGGCCGGCATGCGCGGCGCGGGTGCCTCGGCGATGCCGATGGCGGCTGCCGACGCGCCGCCGGCCGTCGACGATCACCCGCTCGCCGGGCAGCCGCTTTCCGATCTCGCTTCCGCACCGCAATTCTTCGTTCCGGGCCAGACGGCCGCGCAGCCCGGCGCCTCCGCCGCGTCGTTGCCGTTCAGCGAGACGACGCGCCTGCTGCGCTTCCAGTCGTCGCTGACCGGCAACCGCGCGCTGTCGATCGCGGCGATCACCGGCGGCGAAGCGCTGTCGGAAATGCCCGGCTACACGCTCGACCTGATCACGCAGAATCCGTCGATCGACCTCAAGGACGTGCTGAACCAGGCGGTCGCCGTGAACATCACGCTCCAGGACGGATCGGAGCGGCAGATTCACGGCTATCTGGTCCGGTTCGGCTTCGAGCGCAACGACGGCGGCATCGCGCACTATCGCGGCGACCTGGCGCCGTGGCTCTGGTATCTCGGCAAGCGGGTCAACAGCCGGATCTATCAGCAGGTCACGGTGCTCGACGTGCTGCGCAAGGTCTTCGCCGATTACGGCGCGCTGGTCGATTACCAGACGCACATCAAGCAGGAACTGAAGCCCGAGGATTACGTCGTCCAGTTCCAGGAAAGCGACCTGAATTTCGTCAGCCGGCTGCTCGAGCGGCACGGGCTGTTCTACTACTTCGAATACCGGCAGGACGGTCACACGCTCGTGATCGCCGACGATTCGGCATCCTGTCCCGACCAGGCGCACGATCCCGTCGTGACCTACAACGCCGCGAGCGGCGTGCAGCAGGCGGACCGCCTGACCGCGCTGTCGGCGAGCCGCGAAACCCAGCCCGGCGTGGTGGCGCTGCATACGTTCGACTACAAGCACCCGAAGGGCCGGCCTTACGTCGAACTGCCGACGCTGGCCGATCAGGGCAATGCACCGAAGCTTGAGGTGTACGACGGCAGTTCGGCATTCGCCTACAAGGACACCCGCGCGGGCGAGGCGGAAGCCAAGCGCCGGCTTGAGGTGTACGAGTGGCAGGCCAAGGTATTTCGCGGCGAATCCGGTTGCCGCGGGCTCACGGTCGGCCGCAAGTTCAAGATCGACGGGCACTTCTGGTTCGACCCGGCCAAGCAGGACGACAACACGTTCCTGGTCGTCGGGATCCGGATCGACGCGAAGAACAACTTCGACGATGCCTCGGCGCAGCCCGGCAGTTTCCGCAACGAACTGACGCTGATCCGCAGCAAGATTCCGTATCGTCCGGTGCGGCAACATGAGAAGCCGGTGATGCCCGGCCCGCAGAGCGCGATCGTGGTCGGCCCGAAGGGGCAGGAGATTCATACCGACGGCATGGGCCGGATCAAGGTGCAGTTCCCGTGGGACCGCTACGGCAAGAACGACCAGGACAGTTCCTGTTGGATCCGCGTGTCGCAGCCGTGGGCAGGGCGCGGCTGGGGCACCGTCGCGATTCCGCGCGTGAACCAGGAGGTCATCGTCGATTTCCTCAACGGCGATCCCGACCGGCCGATCATCGTCGGCCGCATGTTCAACGCGGAACAGACGCCGCCCTACGGCTTGCCCGACGGCGCGCACCAGATGGGTTTCCACAGCAACTCCACGCCCGGCGGCGGCGGGTTCTGCGAAGTCGTGATCCACGACAAGAAGGGCGAGGAACTGGTCAATATCCACAGCCAGAAGGATATGGCCACGACGGTCCAGAACAATCACGTGACGGTCGTGAACGGCCCGAACCAGACCAACGTCGTCACGCAGGGCCAGCACGCGAGCATCGTGCGCAAGGCGATTTCCGTGCAGTCGCAGGACGAGCACATCCGGCACACGGCGAAGACGGCGGTGATCCTGCATGCGCAGGAACAGCATATGGCGCTCAAGGCGAAGGGCCCCGTGCAGATCGAATCCGATACCGAGCACGTGCACGTCAAGGGCTCCCAGTCGATCGTGCTCGAATGCGGGAAGGCGAAGATCACACTGTCGGCCGACGGGCAGATCGTGCTCGACGGCACGCGCGTGGTCGTGCTGGGCTCACAAAGTGTCGACCTGAATCCCGATGGCGCGACCGGGCCCGCGGCGCCGCCGCTCGTGCCGGTGAACGATCCGACCGATCCCGAGCCGAACGCTGCCGCACCGGCGGCAGGGGGTGGCGGAGGAGGGGGCGGCGGCGGTGGCGGAGGGGCAGCCGCCGCTGCGCCGGCGCACGGGAAAAAGCAGGCGAAAGGCGCGCCGAAGAAAGCCGTGGCGACCGGGCTCGGCGCCGACGTCGACAAGCTCGCCGCGAAGTCGCCGACGCTCGAACACGACATCGCCAAGTTGCAGAGGGACGGCTGGCATATCCAGTACGGTCCGGCGAATCAGGGGTCGTCCACGAACAAGCACGGCCAGCCGCCGACGATCGTGATCGACGGCAACGACCGCGGCAATCCGCAGGCCGTCGTCCAGGGGCTCGCGCATGAAACCGGACACGCGCTGTACCCGGGCGCGCCGGATTTTTCGAGCAAGACCCATTACGTCAACAGCGAACTGGCGGACGAAGGCGCGGCGACGATGAACAACATCAAGGTGCAGCGCGAAATCCTCGCGCACGGCGGCCCCGACATCCAGATCGCCGGCAATCCGGCCAATTCGCCGGCCTACAATGCCGCGTACAACCAGTTCGTGAAGAACGGCGACGCGAACGCGGCACGGGCCGCCATCGGCCACGTCTATGGCACGGGCGAATACGCGTCGGTGCCCGTCAACGGCCAGTATGTCAATTATCAAACGTACTACGGAAGCTGGTATGACCGTACTTATCCCCCGTCCCACTAAGCGCGGCCGCGGCGCGGCGATCGTCGCCACGCTGCTGCTCGCAATGTCGCTGGGCGTGACACCGGCGTGTTCGGAAGGATCGAAGAAGATGCACACAACCGTTCAACTCAGTCTCTGGCAAGTGATCGACCAGATCGGCGCGCATCAGCCGATCCGGCGCGAACCCGTCGAGCACTTGCTGCACGCGAAGCTCGCGCGCAGCGAATCGAGCAACGAATACTTCACGTTCTGGAGCAACGACGACGGTGCGCCGATCAAGCTCGACGACGGCACGCAGATCGAGCGTGTCGTGCTGCGGACGAGCAATGAAGGCGGCGCGCAGGGTGCGCTGACGTTGACGCTGTCCGGCCATTGCGTCGGCCGCGACGAGGTGAAGGCGCATTTCGCCGGGATGCGGATCGCCGGTACGCCGACGGGCCGCTCGCCGAACGAGGAGACGACGTTCCGCTCGGAGACACCCTGGGGCGAACTCGTGTTCGGGTTCGCGGAGCGCAACCCCGATTGCCTGTCGAGCGTCGGTTTTGGCGAGAAGTCGAAGTAACGCGCGCCCCTCACGCATGTGCGCGGATCGATAAAAGGAAAAACGGAATGGCGGCTTACCGATTGCACGAGGGGCGCATGGCGTTGCCCGACGGCTGGCGCGACCAGACCATGAATGTGTTCCATTTGCCGGATGCGTCCGGTCGCAAGGACGTCGCATTCGTGGTGACGCGCGACTACGACACGCCGCTCGATGACGCCGGCGCGTACGCGGATGTGCAGCAGACGGCGTTCAAGCGCCAGTTTCCGGGCTACAAGCCGCTCGCGCGGGAGGCCGTCACGATCGGCGGACTGCCGGGCATCATGCTCGACTACCAGTGGCGCAGCGACAAGACGGTGCTGCGGCAGCGGCAGGCGATGGTCCGGCTCGACGATGCGATGCTGGTGTTCACGCTCAATGCGCGCGTGGAGGATTTCGAGCGGCACGTGCCCGCGTGGACGTCGATCCTGGCATCGTTCGTCGTGATGCCGCCGGTGCCGGATGAAGCCGATACGCCGGCGGCCGCGCACGAAAGCCTGCCGCATGTGTTCGCGCTGTCGGCCAGGACACGCGTGCTGCGCGTCTATCCGGACCTGCGCACGGTGTGCGAGCGGATCAGCACGCGCGAAGTCGAAGGTCACGACTGGGTGTTCTTCGCGAGCGACGGCTCGCCGCTCGAACCGAGCATTGTCCAGCACAGCCGCCACGGGTTGTTCAAGGCGGAAGGGCGCTACGAGTTGCGGCCCAGCCGTGGCTATTCGGGGCTCCCGCTGCTGCGCCGGCTCGACGCGGTCACGGCCGTGGAGGGGGTGCCGCCGCTGATCTCGCTGCAGGACATCGAAGCGCATCTGCGTCAGCAGGCCGCCGCGCGGCCGGACGGCGCGTCGTCATGAGCGGTGCCGAGGCCGCCCTGCGCGCGGCCCGCATGGGCGACGAGATCGGCCATGGCTTCGGGCTGCTCGGCATGATCGCGGGCGCGGTGGTCGGCGCGGTGGTCGCGGCTGCCATCGTGACGGCGACCGCGGCCACCGGCGGCCTCGCGCTCGTCGCGATCATCGGCGGCTGCGTGGCGGGTGGCGGCCTCGCCGGCGGCGCGCTGGTCCGCGGCATCCAGAAAGCGGCCAACCTGCCCGGTCCAACCACCGGCATGCTGCATCAGGGATCGCCGAACGTCACGGTCAACAGTCGCTCCGCGCTGCGCGCCGGCGTCGACTATGCGGACGAATGCAACGGCCTGCCGTTCAATCATTTTCCGCAGACGCGGTTGCTGGTCGCGCAGGGGTCGCGCACCGTGACCGTCAACGGCAAGCCAATGGCGCGCCTGTCGATGAAGATGGAATGCGGCGCCGCCATCAAGACGGCGAGCGACAACGTGACGGTCGGCGGCGAGACCGTCACCGTCGTGGAGATTCACGACACGGAAGCGATGTTCGAGACGGCCCTCGAAGTGCTTGGCTTCGTCGCGCTCGGCGCGGCCGGGCTGGGCGCGCTCGCGGCCGGCCTGGGCGCCACCGCACTGTTCGCGGGCACGGTGATCGGCGCCAACGTCGGCCTGAATGCGCTCCATTCATGGGGCGAGTCGCTGGGCCCCGGCTACGGCGACATCATGGTCGGCGTCGCCGGGTTCGCGCTGCTCGGCCTCGGCGCGAAGGGCGCGGACACGGAAGCCGCGAAGAACGCGGTCGATGTGTTGAACCGCACCAAGGTGGAGATCGAGCCGAACACGCTCGGCGCGAACGGCGGCAACGTCCGCGTCACGACCAAGGGCGTGCCGCGCACGCTGTACGATCAGCTGCGCGCCAAGACGCCGAGCTCGAAGATCCAGAAGATGGTCAACGAGAACTACGAGCCGGGCATGGACGATCCCGCGCTGCCGGGCCTGACGATCGACAAGCCGCTGCATGCGGACCACATCGTATCGATGAAGGAGATCACCGAGATGCCCGGGTTCAAGGATCTGTCCTTCGACAACCAGGTCAAGGTGCTGAACAACCCCGACAACTTCACGGGCCTGAGCGAGACGGCGAACACGTCGAAGGGGTCGAAGTCCTATGCCGACTGGACCGAATACAAGAAGGGCGGCATCAAGGTGGACGAAGGATTCAGGCAGCAGATGATGCAGCGCGAAGCCGATAACCGGACGCTGCTGCAGCAGCAGATCAAGGATTTGCTTGGCGATCAGCCCAAGTAGAATGTGTCGACGACGAATTCAAGGGTGAGTGGCAATGATTGAGCTATCCGCAACGACTTACACGGCCGAACTGAAGCGCTTCAAGCTGCGCGGCCAGGTCTGGCTCGCAGCGAACGAGATTCCCGCCGACGTGCAGGTGCCGACCGCCTGGCGCGTGCTGCTGGATACGCCCGACGCCGCGCTGGGCAACTGGCTCGCGAAGATGTGGGCGGGCGTCGCCGGCCGCTTGCCGGCGGTCGAGCAGTTCTTCGCGGAGAAGCTGCGGCGCCCCGCCGTGTTCCAGAAGGAGAGCGGCGATCTGTGCCTGCTCTATCCGTACACGGTCGAACAGGACGACCTGAACTTCTTCATCGGCCATCCGCCGCTCGGCGATCTCGTATCGGATGACATGCCGCTGTGGCGCGCATTGCCCGACGATCTGCGCAGCTTCTACCAGTTCACGCACAACGGCTGGACGTTCTTCCCCGCGAACTCGATGGGCCCGTTGCCGATCGGCGACCAGACCGCGCTGACGGACAAGCTCGACCTGACGCCCGACGAGACGCGCCAGCTCGGCGTGAATCCGGATCTCGTGTGGACGGTGTTCCAGAATGGCGGCGGCGACTATCTGTGCCTCGACCTGCGCGACAGCGCCGGCGACGGCAGCGACGCAGGGCGGATCTGGTGGCACGAGAATCCGACCGAACTCGAACCGGTGGATTTCTGGGCCGTGATGAACGCGTGGTTCGAGATTTTCGTCGAGGAAGCCGACCAGCGATGATGAGATACGCCCGGCGCCTTTTGGGGCGTCGGGCGTGTCGGCGCGGGCCGTCGGGCGCGTCCGTCGTCAGCTCATTTCGAACAGCGTCCCCCATCGCGCCAGCACGCGCGTATCGACCCCCGCCATCCTCAGCGTTTTCCACACCACGGTCGCCACCGTGTCATAAGCGGCGATCCCGGTCGCCTGTTCGAACGGCCCGGCCAGATGGGCGGCATGCAGGTTCGTGCAGAACGTCGCCACCGCATGCGGGCGCGCCCGCGCAGCCTGGCGCATCAGCGCCGCGATCTGCGTATCGGGCACTTCCGCGAAGCTGAAGTTGTCGCGCAACCCGAGAGGCTGTTCGCCCACGCATTCGATGCCGAGCTGCGCATACTGGCGCACGATCCGCTGCTGCACGTCGTCGAGATACGGCGTGACCAGGCCGAGCCGCCGCACACCGGTGCGTTCGAGCAGTTCGTTCAACGCCAGCACGGACGTCGTCGCCGGAATGCCGGTGGCCTGCTCGATGACGCGGCACAGGGCCGCGTCGCGTTCGAAGCCGAGCCAGCCGGCCGACGTGCCGCTCCAGCCGAGCACGTCGACGCGCGCGTCGGCGAGCTGCCGCGCCGCGACGAGCATGCGCGCCGCGTCGAACTGGTCGAGCGCGGCGTCGGTGAGCGCAATTTCGGTCACGGTGAAGCGCGCGAAATGCACGCTGACGTCTGGCAGCCCGGCGACGATCGCGGTCGTCAACGGTTCGAGCGCGGTGTTCGACGACGGCGTCAGGATGCCGATGCGGATGCGCGGATTCATCGCGGGGCGTCCGTTCAATCGAGCAACTGCCGCACGGCGTCGACGGCCTCGCGGCGCAGCGCGGCCAGGTCGAGGCCCGGAATCTCGCCGTTGTCCACCACGACGCGGCCGTTCACGATGTTGAACTTCACCGGCGCGGGCTCGCCGGCCGTCACGGGCGCAATGGCGTAATCGTGGAAGCCGTTGAAGCGCGACCCGCTCACGTCGTACAGCACGAGATCGGCGGCCCGGCCCGCTTCGAGCGTGCCGACCGCGTTCAGCCCGAGCACGCGCGCGCCGCCTTGCGTGCCCCAGTGCAGCACTTCCTCGGCGGTGGTGGCCGACGCACCGTGCGCCGCACGATGCACGAGCCACGCGAAATTCGCTTCGTGCGTCATGCTGCCGGATTCGTTCGACGCGACGCCATCGACACCCAGCGACACCGGCACGCCGGCCGCCGCCATGCGCGGCGCGGGCGCGATGCCGCTGCCGAGCCGCGCGTTGCTGACGGGGCAGTGCGAGCAGCCGGTGCCCGTTTCGGCGAGCAGCGCGATTTCGTTCTCCTCGAGATGGACGAGGTGCGCGAACCATACGTCCGGGCCGAGCCATTCGTGTTCGGCGACGAATTCGACCGGGAGCTTGCCGTAGCGCTCGCGACAGAAGTCGACGTAACGCGTCGTCTCCGACAGGTGCGAATGCAGCCGCAGGCCCATCCCGCGCGCAGCGCGCGCGACTTCGGGCAGCAGGTCGGGCGGCAGCGAGAAGGTCGGTGTCGTCGGGGCGACGACCACGCGCCGCATCGATGCGGTGCCCGCGTCGTGATAACGCGCCTTCAGCCGTTCGATATCGGCAAGCATCTGGTCGAGCGTCTCGGGCCGCAACGCCGTGCCGGCGAAGCCCGGATGATCGCCGGCCGCCTGCAATGCGCCGCCGCGGCACAGCACGAAGCGCATCCCGAAGGCGGCCGCTTCGTCGAACAGCAGGTCGCCGGTCTCGGTCGCGCCGCCCGCGTGATACAGGTAGTGATGATCGGCGCAGGTCGTGACGCCGGACAGCAGCAACTCCGCGAAGCCGAGCCGTGCGGCGATGCGTGCGAGTGCCGGCGTGAAGCGCGCGACGCGCGGATACGGTACGGCCGCAAGCCATTCCTGCAGGCCGGCGTTGATCCCGGCCGGCACGGCCTTCAGCAGGTTCTGGAACAGGTGGTGATGCGTGTTGACCCAGCCCGGGTAGACGACGCAGTCGGTCGCGTCGATCACGCGTTCACCGGGCAGCGGTGCGAGCTCAGGCGCAATCGTGTCGATCCGGCCGTCGCGGATGCGCAGGTCGGCCTGGCCGAGCCGCGCGGCGTCGCCGGTGCGGCCGCTCATGACCGCGATCGGGTTGCGGATCAGCAGCGAAGATGAAGGAACGCTCATGGTCGGGTCTCCTCGGATACGGATAGTCGGGTTGTGGTTCGTCAGGCGCCGCGCGGGCTCGATGCCGCACGCGGCCTGCGGCCCGTCAGTCGCACTCGCGCGCCATCGGGCTGCCGTGCGCGGCGTCGGCTCGGACGTGCGATTCAACCGGGTCGGCCGCCGGCACACCGTTGAGCAGCGCGTTGAGCAGCACCGACACGAGGCACGCGAGCACGACGCCGCTGTGCAGGAACGGCTGCGTCCAGTCGGGCATGTGCGCGAACACCTTCGGCGCCATCACCGGAATCAGCGCGGTCGCGATCGTGAAGCCGACGATCAGCACGTTGTAGCGGTTGCCTTCGAAGTCGACTTTCGCGAGCGTCTGCACGCCGGCGGCGACCACCACGCCGAACATCGCGATGCCGGCACCGCCGAGCGCCGCGGACGGCGTCGACGCGACGATCGCGCCGATCTTCGGCACCAGCGCGACGACGCACATCAGCACGCCGCTGACCGCGACGATCCAGCGGCTGCGCACGCCGGTCAGGATCACGAGCCCGACGTTCTCCATGAACGCGATGAACGGGAACGCGGCGAACGTGCCGGCGATCGCGCTCGCGACGCCGTTTGCCCGCAGCCCGCGCACGACGTCCTCCTCGCTCACCTGCTTCTCGACGATGTCGCCGATCGCGACGAACAGCCCCATCGACTCGACCATCTGCACGATCATCACGACGACCATCGTCAGCACCGGCACGATCGCGAACACCGGCGTGCCGAAGTGGAACGGGTAGGGCACGGTGAACCACGGCGCGGCGGCGACGTTCGTGAAATTGCCCATCCCGAGCGCGATCGCGAGCAGGCTGCCCGCGACGAGCCCGATCAGCACCGACAGGTTGCGCAGGAACGCGTTCGCGAAGCGGTTGACCGCGAGGATCACGACCGCGACGACGAGCGCGACCGCGAGAAACGACAGTTCGCCGAACTGCAGCTTCGCCGCGTCGCCGCCGCCGGCCCACTGGTACGCGACCGGAAACAGCTGCAGCCCGATCACGGTGACGATGCAGCCGGTCACGACCGGCGGGAACAGGCGGCGCAGCCGGCCGACCAGCGGCGCGGCGAAGGTCGTGATGATGCCCGCGCCGATCACCGCGCCGCACACGCCGGCGAACCCCACGCCCGGCGTCAGGCCGATCGCGATCACGGGGCCGACGCTGCTGAACGCGACGCCCTGCAGGATCGGCAGGCGCACGCCGAGTTTCCAGACGCCGACCGTTTGCAGGATCGTCGAGATGCCGGAACAGAACAGCGCGGTGCTGATCAGCACGGTCGTATCGGCGGGCGACATCTTCAACGCCGATGCGACGATCAGCGGCACCGCGATCGCGCCGATATAGGCGACGAGCATGTGTTGCAGGCCGAGCGTCAGCATCTGGCGGCGCGGCAGGACCCGATCGACGGGATGTGAAGCAGCGTTCATGGGCGAGTCTCCTGAGGTTCGTTTGCGGGCGGGCGCGCGATGCGCCCGCCTGGCGTGCCCGTCAGGCCGCGACCGCCGCGGCGAGACAGGCATGGAAACGGTCGGTCAGCGCGGCGCGATCGAGATCGCGGCCGATGAAAACGATGCGTGACGAGCGCGGCTCGCACCCCCACGCCTGCGCGGCGCGCAGCTCGATCACGCCGTGCACGCCCTGCAGCACGTAGCGCTGCGCGCGGCCCTGCACGGCCAGGATGCCCTTCATCCGGAACAGGTTCGCGGTATCGGCGCGGCGCAGCTCGCCGAGCCACGTTTCGAGCGCGTCGAGATCGACGTCCCCGTCGACTTCGATGCCGACCGACGACACGCTGGCGTCGTGTTCGTGGTGGTCGTGATCGTCGTCGTGCGCGTGGGCTGCGTGCGCTTCGTGTGCGTGGTCGTCGTGCTCGTGCTCGTGCGCGTGTTCGGCCGCATGCGGCGCATCGGCCTGCAGCCCGTCGCTCTCGACGAGGATCTGCGCGAATTCGTTCGCGCCGATGCCGAGGATGCGGTCGAGGTCGACCTGTGCATAGCTCGACGTGACGATTTCCGCCGTCGTGTTCAGCGCGCGCAGCCGCGCGGTCAGCGCATCGACGTCCGGCGCGGCGACGAGGTCGACCTTGTTGATCACGATCCGGTCCGCGCAGACGATCTGGTCGACCGCCTGGTTGTCGCGGCCGTCGAGCACCAGATCGTCGAGGTGCGCGCGGATATGCTTCGCGTCGACCATCGTGACGACCGCGTCGAGCGCGACTTCCTTCGCGATCGGATCGTCGAGGAAGAAGGTCTGCGCAACCGGATACGGATCGGCGAGGCCGCTCGTCTCGACGATGATGTGATCGAGCCGGTCGGGGCGCGCGACGAGCATCCGCACGATCCGCACGAGATCCTCGCGCACCGCGCCGACGCAGCACACGCAACCGTTGGTCATCTCGTAGATTTCCTCGGTCGATTCGAGCACGAGGCCGCCGTCGATGCCGATCTCGCCGAACTCGTTCTCGATCACCGCGATCTTGCGGCCGTGCTTCTCGCGCAGGATGTAGTTCAGCAGCGTGGTCTTGCCTGCGCCGAGAAAGCCCGTGAGCACGGTGACCGGAATCTTCTCGACGTCGCTGTGGGTGGTGTGGATGTGGGTCATGATGCGTCTCCGTTGAGTCGGTTGGGCTGCGGGTTCGGCTGTGATGCGTTGTCTTTCCAGCGATGGACGGTGCGGGAATCGAGGTCGAACAGGTCGAGCACGCGGCCGAGCGTGTGGTCGATCATCTGGTCGAGCGAAGCGGGGCGCGCGTAGAACGCCGGCACCGGCGGCGCGACGATCGCGCCCATCTCCGTGACGGTGGCCATGTTGCGCAGGTGCGTGAGCGTGTACGGCGTCTCGCGGGCGAGCAGCACGAGCCGGCGGCGCTCCTTCAGCACGACGTCGGCCGCGCGCGAGATCAGGCCGGAGGAAAGGCCGCTCGCGATCTCGGCGAGCGTCTTCATCGAGCACGGCGCGACGATCATCCCGAGCGTGCGGAACGATCCGCTCGAAATCGGCGCCGCGATGTCGTCGCTGCGGTACAGCACACTCGCGAGTGCGGTGATGTCGGACAGCCGGAAGTCGGTCTCGTGCGCCATCGTCAGCGCGGCGGCGCGCGACACGACGACGTGCGTCTCGATGTCGAGGTCGCGCAGCAGCGCGAGCAGCCGCATCCCGTACACGAAGCCGGATGCGCCGCTGATGCCGACCACGAGCCGCCGCGCGCTCATCGCGACGCTCCGCCGAGTTGCGCGATCACGTGCGCGGCGCGCTGCATCGCGGCGGCGCCGACGCGTGCGCGCACGCCGTCGAAGCGCGAGCCGCGCGTCGCGTCGATCCCCATCCGCGACGTCGTGCCGTCGGGCGACGACGACGGATCGAGCGGGCTGCCGGGCAGGCCGTCGACGACGAACAGGTCGCGGTGCGGCTGGAAGTGCGTCGCGATGGCCCACAGCACCTGCGCGTCGTCGGTGATGTCGACGTCGCTGTCGACCGCGACGACGCTCTTCAGGTACGGGTCCCAGCCGAGCAGCGCGAGCATGATCTGGCGCGCTTCGCCGTCGCGCGATTGCTTGAGCGCGACGTAGCAGTGGAAGTGCGTGCCGGAATTCGGATAATGAATCGCGGTGACGGCAGGAAAGCGCGCCTTCAGCTTCTCGCTCATCTCGGCTTCACGCGGCAGCCGCGCGAGCGTCAGGTGCTCCGCGTACGGGCCGCCGACCACGTCGACGAGCCATGCATCCCTGCGCCGCATCATCGCGTCGATGCGCAGCACGTTGTTGGTCGAACGGTCCGACGAGTAGCCGGTGAATTCGCCGAACGGGCCTTCTTCCGCCTGCGCGTCGGGATCGATCGTGCCTTCGAGCACGAACTCGGCGGCGGCCGGCACGCCGATGCCGTGGCGCGGCGTGCGCACGAGCTGCAGCGGCGCGCCGAACAGCCCGCCGGCAATCGCCCGCTCATCCGCGCCGAACGGCACGCGCGCGGCGGCCGCGAGCATGAACAGCGGATGCGCGCCGATCACCATCGCCACCTTGAGCGTGTCGCCGCGCGCCTTCGCGGTCTGCAGCATCCGCCACAGATGGCCGCGCGAATGCAGGCTCGTCGCCAGCGCGTTGCGCGCATGCGGCATCGAGCGGTGGTAGCTGAGATTCGCGACGCCCGTCACCGGATCTTCGGCGACGATCACCGCATTGGTCACGTAGGGCCCGCGATCGGTTTCGAAATGGCGGATCATCGGCAGCCGCGCGAGATCGACCGCGTCGCCTTCGGTCACCTGATCGAGCACGGGGCCGTGCGGCACGACGACCGGCGCGACGGGTGCGTTCGCACGCTGCTGCCACGCGTCGAACAGGCCGTTTGCATCGACGCCGAACAGCCGGCCGATGCGCGTGCGGGACGCAAATACGTTGGTGACGAGCGGCGTCGACAGACCGTCGACGCGCTCGCAGACGAGCATCTCGTGCCGCCCGCGCGCGGCGAGCGACGCGACGACGGCCGTGACGTCCTGGTCGGCGGACAGCGGCTGCGCGAGCGTCAGCACGTCGTCCGGAAAGCGTTCGCGATAGGCGTTCGCGAAGTGATGAAAATCCTGCTGCTCGGCGAAAAAGCTGGACGCCATGATGCACTCCGTCGGATGCGGAAGGGGAAAGGCCGGATCGCGCGCGTGTTCGATGCGGCACGCGATCCGGCTGCCGGCGCGTTACAGGTAGGTCGACGTGAGGCGCTTCTGCGCTTCGTCGAGATCCTTCGGCGGCCTGGTCGGCTCGATGCCGACGAGGCGGGCGATGTTGTTGCCCATGTAGTCCTCGAGGCCGTCCTCGTCGAGATCCATCCCCTGCGGCGCGGGCCCGCACAGCATTTCCAGCTCGCGCAGCCACATGCCGGGTTCGTTCGGCGGCGAATCGGTGCCGAACACGATCTTGTTGCGCGGCAGCTCGCGGGCGAACTCGACGATCCGCGACTGGTAGCACCAGCCGGATTCGCAGTACACGTTCGGCGTATCCATCGCCATCCAGAACGCTTCGAACGAGTAGTTGCCACCCGTCTGGATCCCGAAGTGACCGATGATGAAGTTCACCATCGGAAACTCGCGGATGATCGGATAGAACTGCGTCGGGATCGTGTACGGGCCGTCACCGGTGTGGATCAGCACGACGATGTTGTACTTCGCGCAAACCTTCATCGCAGGGCGCAGCCAGTCGAGCGCGCGATCGGGCCGGTAGCCGTGCATGTTCGCGTGCAGCTTCACCATCTTGAAGCCGTACTCCCTGATGTGGAATTCGAGCTCCGCCGCGCCGTTCTCCGGGCCCCAGCGCGGGTTGTACGTGAAGTTGCCGATGAAGCGGTCGGGGTACTTCTGCGTGAGTTCGGCGATATACGCCATGTAGTCGCGGATGCCTTCACGGCCGCGGCGGTTGCCGTCGCGATAACCGGTGTTGCCGGGCGGCGGCTGGATGAAGCCCATGTCGATGCGGCGCGGCTTGCCGTTGATGATGTAAGGGCCGTCCATCATCTTCAGCAGGCGTTCGCCGGTGAACGGTTCGCCGGTGTGGCGCCACGCCTCGTCGACGAGGTTGGTCGGGTGCAGGTGCGTATCGATGATCATGCGATGCTCCGGAATCGGGAGAGAGGGGTGCGGGCGTCAGGCGGCGAGCCGTGCTTTCGCTTCGTCGACGGTGCGCGGCGCGGGGGTCGGTTCGAGGCCGATCATTCGCGCGGTGTTGTTGCCGAGGTAATCCTCGAGCGTGTCCTCGTCGAGATTCATCCCTTGCGGCGGATCGAAGCACAGCACTTCGAGCAGCCGCAGCCACATGCCCGGCTCGTTCGGCGGCGTGTCGGAGCCGAATAGGATCTTGTGCTTCGGCAGCACCTTCGCGAATTCGACGATCCGCGACTGCAGGCACCAGCCCGATTCGCAATACACGTTCGGCAGGTCCATCGCGAGCTGGAACGGCTCGAAGCAGTAGACGCCGCCGGTCTGCACCCCGAAGTGCGCCATGATGAAATTGACCGTCGGGAATTCCTTGATCATCGGCACCCACTCGGTCGGGATGCTGTACGGGCCGTCGCCGGTGTGCAGCTTCACGAGCACGCCGAGTTCCGCGCATTTCTTCAGCGCGGGGCGCAGCCAGTCGAGTGCGCGGTCGGGCCGGTACGCATGCATGTTGGCCTGGAACTGCACCATCTTGAAGCCGAGCTTGCGCACGTAGTGATCGATCGCGTTCACGCCGTTCTCCACGCCGCAGCGCGGGTTGTAGACGAAGCAGCCGATGAAGCGGTCGGGGTGCTTGCGCACCATCTCGACCGTGTACGCCATGTACGCGTCGATCGATTCGGTGCCCGACTTCTCGCCGTCGGTATACGTGTAAATGGTGTTGCCTTGCGGCGGCTGGATGAACGCCTTGTCGACGCGGCGCGGCTTGCCGTTGATGAGGAACGGGCCGTTCATCGTCTCGATCAGGCGCTCGCCGGTGAACGGCGGGCCGTCGTGACGCCAGGCGAGGTCGACGAGATTCGTCGGGTAACAGCTGGTGTCGATGATCATCTACTCGATCTCCTTGAGAGGAACCGGAAAGGCCGGTTGCCGTATCGCGGGCAGGCGCGTCGATGAAGCGACCGGTCGGTCGGATTCATGCGGCCCTTTGCAAGGCGCGTTATTTTTTTGCGCCTTCCCCTCGCCGGCATCGAGTGACACACTGCGACGTGCACTGCTGCTTGGGACCGAGTGTCACCAGCCGAATGTGCTCTGTACAATATTTTTTACTGACGCTCTTGATACGTTTGCGATATGGACATGCGTGTGTTGCGTTACTTCGCGGTGCTGGCCGACGAACTGCATTTCGGGCGCGCGGCCGCGCGGCTCCATATCTCGCAGCCGCCGTTGAGCCAGCAGATCCGGCTGCTCGAGGAGCAGCTCGGCACCGCGCTGTTCGTGCGCTCGCAGCATCGCGTCGAATTGACCGAGGCAGGGAAAACACTGAAGGAGCAGGTGCCGCTGATCGTCGCGCAGTTCGATCGCGCGATCGATCTCACGCGTTGCGCGGGGCGCGGTGAAGTGGGGCGGCTTGCGGTCGGCATCATCAGCTCGGCGATGGTCGTGCCGATTCCGCGTGCGTTGCGCGTGTTCGCCGAACGCCATCCGCACGTGCACTGGTCGCTGCACGAGATGACGCCGGCCGCGCAGATCGATGCGCTGAAGGAGAAGCGGCTCGACGTGTGCTTCTTCCGGCTGTTCCAGGACGACCCGTCGATCCGCAGCGAAATCGTGGTGCGCGAAACGGCCGTGGCCGTGCTGCCGTCCGGCCATCCGCTCGCGTCGCGCGACGCGATCGCGCTCGGCGAGCTGGCCGGCGAGCAGTTCGTGTCATTCGGCTTGCGGCACTCTCAACTGGCGCGCTTCCTGCAGCAGAGCTGTGTCGATGCGCGCTTCACGCCGCGGATCGCGCACGAGGTCGTCGAGGTGCACACGCTGCTGTCGCTGGTGCGTGAAGGGCTGGGCGTCGCGCTGCTGCCCGCGTCGTCGCGGCAGATCTCGACGGGTGGCGTCGCGTTCGTGCCGCTGTTGCCGCCGGCGCTCGAGGTGTCGCTGCAGGCGCGCTACCGCGCGGACGATACGTCCGCGGTGCTCGGCGCGTTCCTCGACACCGTGCGCGAGATCGCGGCGGAGTTCAGCGCGTAGCGGCGCGCGTCAGCGCGCGAGCGACTGCGCGGCCAGCGTACCGATCGCGTCGACCAGCGGCTTGACGCGCGTATGCCGTTCGCGCGGCCAGATCGCATGCAGGTTGTAGTGCGTCGGAATCGCGATCGTGCAGAGTTCGACGAGCCGGCCGTCGCGGCGCGCATCGGCGGCGAGCAGCCCGCGCACCAGCCCGGCACCGAGCCCGGACACGAGCGTCGCGACGAGCCCCGCCGCGTTGTCGAACACGGCGATGGTGTCCGGCTCGACGGGTTCGAGGCCCGCCGCTTCGAGCCACGGAATCCACGACCGCTTCGTATAGCCGAGCAGCGGCAGTTCCAACACCTGTTCGGGCGTGAGCGGCGCGGTCAACCCGTAACGTTCGAGCAGCGCGGGCGCGGCCATCGCGGTCAGCCGGTCGGGGCAGACCAGCGCGCTGTCCACGCCTTCCCATTCGCCGTAGCCATAGCGCAGCGCGACATCGACGCGGTCGAATGCATCGCGGTCATGGCGCGGCGCCGACAGTACCGTCAGCGTCGTGCCGTCGAGCGTGCGCATCAATGCCGGCAGCCGAGCGGGCAGCCAGCCCTGCATCAGTTCCGGATCGACGTCGAGCCGGAGTGACGGCCCGGTCGTGCGCCCCTTCACCGACGACAGCGCGCGATCGATCTGCTCGAGCCCGTCGGCCAACTGGTTCGCGAACAGCGTGCCGGCATCGGTCAGCATCACGCGGCCGCCGGCGCGGGCGAACAGCGGCTGGCCGATGAATTCCTCGAGCGAGCGAATCTGCTGGCTGATCGCGCTGTGCGTGAGCGCCAGCTGGCGTGCCGCGCTGGAAAAGCTGCCGACCCGCGCGGCGTGCAGAAACGCCTGCATCGACTGGATCGAAGGGTATCGCTTGAGCATCTGTTAGTCCGACTGACAGGGATTCGACGAAATGATCGCTGGCGTAGCCGTGCATCGCGTTTCGATAATGCTCCGGAACCGCGCGATGGCGCGGGCCGACCTATGAATGCGAATCAGGAGACCGCGCATGATCGACATCGTCGTGAACGATACACGCCATTCGCTCGAGAATGTACCGGAGGATATGCCGTTGCTGTGGGTGCTGCGCGACCGGCTCAAGCTCACCGGTACGAAGTTCGGCTGCGGCAAGGGCCTGTGCGGCGCGTGCACCGTGCATCTCGACGGGCAGGCCGCGCGCGCGTGCCTGATTCCGGCCGTCGTCGCCCACGGGCGGCACGTGACGACGATCGAGGGATTGTCGCCGGACGGGCGGCATCCGCTGCAACTCGCGTGGGTGGCCGAGGACGTGCCGCAATGCGGCTATTGCCAGCCGGGGCAGCTGATGCAGGCGGCCGCGCTGCTGAAGGGCGGGCAGCCGGTGGACGACGACGCGATCGTGCAGGCGATGTCGGGCAACCTCTGCCGCTGCGGCACGTATGCGCGCATTCACCGCGCGATCAAGCGTGCGGCGTCGGGCGATCCGTCGCTGAAAGCCGCGGCCGAACCCGCGAAGGAGGCGTGACATGCGCGACGATCACGCACCGGATGCACCGCATGGCGACGGCACGCCGCGCCGGCGTTTTCTCAAGCAGAGTTCGGCGCTGCTGGCCGCAGGCATCGCGATCGGCTTCCGGATGCCCGACGCGGCGGCCGCAGGCAAGCACGCGAGCGGCGATCCGCATCCGGCCGCCGGCGAATTCGAACCGAACGCGTGGGTGCGCGTGCTGCCCGACGACACGATCAAGCTCGTCGTGCACAAGCACGATTCGGGCACCGGCACGCGCACCGCGCTCGCGGCGGTGGTGGCCGAGGAGCTCGACGTCGATCCGTTCCGGGTCGACGTGATCACGCCGGAAGATCCGTTCTTTGCCGACTACCTGCATCCACTGTGGAAAGTGTTCTCGACCGGCGGCAGTACGAGTGTCGCGATGGAGTACGACCGGCTGCGTCGAGCGGGCGCGACCGCGCGTGCGATGCTCGTCGAAGCGGCGGCGCGTCAATGGGGCGTGCCCGCTTCTGCGTGCACGACGGCAGACGGCGCCGTGCTGCATGCGTCGAGCGGCCGCCGCGCGACGTACGGCTCGCTCGCGCAGGCGGCCGCGCAATTGCCGGCGCCGAAGCAGGTCGCGCTGAAAGATCCCGCGCGGTTCCGCTATATCGGCAAGCTGCGCAAGAAGCGCGGCGCCGCGCAGAAGGCCGACGGCTCGTTTCCGTACGGCATCGACGTGTCGCTGCCGGGGATGCTGGTCGCGGTCGTCACGCGTGCGCCGGTGATCGACGGCCGCGTGCGCAGCGTCGATGCGAAGGCGGCGCTCGCGATTCCCGGCGTGCGCGACGTGCTGCAGATTCCGCCGCGCCCCGATGTGCTCGGCGGCAACCAGGCCGGCGTCGCGGTGCTCGCGGACGACTACTGGTCCGCGCATCAAGGGCAGGCCGCGCTGACGATCGAATGGGAGGACAGCCTGTTCGAAACCTTCGACAGCAGCACGCTCGCCGCGCGCCAGGCCGCGTGGCTCGACGATCCGGCCGCGCGCGTCGTGCCGACGATCGCCGACGGTGATCCGGCGAAGGCCCATGCGGCCGGCGCGCGCACGATCGAGGCGTCGTATGCGATGCCGCACAAGGCCGCGAACCCGCTGGAGCCGATCAACCTCACAGTGTGGGCACGCAACGGCGGCATCGAATACTGGGGCGGTCTGCAGGTGCCGTCGACCGCGATCGAAGCGGCGGAGGTGATCGGCAGCATTCCTGCGCATCGGGTGACGCTGCACGAGCTGGTGTCGGGCGGCAGCTTCGGCGCGCGCGAATCGAAGTACTGGCTGTTCGAGGCGACGTGGCTCGCGGTGAAGACGGGCAGGCCCGTGAAGCTGATGAACAGCCGCGAGGACGAGATGCGCGCGCTGTTCTATCACGCGGCAAGCTACCACCGTGCGCGCGCGGTGCTCGATGCGCAGGGCAATCTCGCGTCGCTGTGGCTGCGCACCGTGATGCCCGCATCGCCGCAGCAGTGGGAGCCCGGCTATCTCGAGCGCACCGACCGGATGGATTTCAGCACGACCGAGGCGATCACGAAATGGGAGTTCGCGTATGCGGCGCCGCATCGCGACATCGGCTGGATCCGGATGGAGACGGGCGTGCCGACCGGCTGGTTCCGCGCGGTGAGCTACATCCCGAACGTGTTCGCGGTCGAATCGGTGATGGACGAGGCCGCGCACGCGGCGAAGCGCGACCCGGTCGAGTTCCGGCTCGCGCACATGCGCGACCGGCCGCGTCATGCGGCCGTGCTGCGTGAAGCGGCGCAACGAGCGGGGTGGGGCCAGCCGCTGCCGGACGGTGTCGCACTCGGCATCGCGACGAACCAGGCGTACGACAGCTATGTCGCGGTGGTCGCGCGGGTCGTGCGCAAGGACGGCGCGGTGCGCGTGGAGAAGCTGACGTGCGTCGCCGATTGCGGGATCGCGGTGTCGCCGGCCGGCGTCGACGAGCAACTGGTCGGCGGCCTGATGTGGGGGCTCGGCCATGCGACGTCCGATCGCATCGATTTCCGGCACGGCCGCGTGCAGCAGTCGAACTTCGATACGTATCGCGTGATGCGGATGAGCGACATGCCCGAGACCGACATTCACATCGTGCAGGGCGATCCGGCGAAGCCGGGCGGTGTCGGCGAGCTGTCGAGCCCGGCGGTGACGCCGGCGGTCGCGAACGCGGTGTTCCGGCTGACGGGGAAGCGGTTGCGGGAGACGCCTTTCGATTTGTCGGTGGTGGCGTAGCGTGACCGAACGTATGAAGTTTGCCCTGCATCGGCCGCGATTCCGCTGATCAATTCGCCGACGTCGAGGCCGGATCGACGTCGGCGCACGCGTTCGCCCGCATCGTCGCGCGCAAGCGCCGATTCCGCATAGGTTCCCCCGCTTCTCGCGGGTGTTTCCCACTGGTTGGTGATGCGAATTTTTACCTAAGATGAAGCCATCATGCGCGTAATTCGGTGCCTGCACGCGCATGGAGGGAGGCGGGAGGCAGCGCCGGAGCGACGCCAGCGGATGTTGCCATCATGGATGCGAAAGTGTGCGCGTCGGCTGCCAGTCTCGCGACTGCGGCGACGCCAGCGGACGCGGCGGTAATCGCCGCGCGAACGGTGCCCGGCTGCCCGGGTCGAACCGCCCCGCTGCGCCATGCGCTGGCCGCAATCGTTTGCGTTCTGGGGGCCGCACAGGCCGTGCTTGCCGGGGCTTCCGCCGAGGCGCCCGATCCGGCCGACACGGTGCGCATCGTGGCGGCTGCAAGCCCCGCGGATCCCGCCAATCCGGCTGATGCGACACACGACACGACCGTGCGTCAGGTCGTGCTGGGCATCATCAGTTTCACCCGCTGGCCGACGACACCCGTGCGCCTGCATCTGTGCGTCACGGGCCGGCCCGACTATGCGCGCGGCCTGACCGACACGCTGCAGGCCGGCTCGACGCTGCTCGACGTGCAGCGTGTGCGTTTCGACGATCCGGCGCTCGGCATGGCCTGCGACATCGTCTATCTCGGCAACCTGGGCGCGGATGAGCGCGCGCGCGTGAGGGCGGCGGTAGCCGGCCATCCGGTGCTGACGATTTCGGAACACGATCCGTCCTGCACGGCGGGCGGCATGTTCTGTCTCAACGTCGACGGCGAACGCGTGTCGTTCGACATCAATCTCGACGCGGTCGCACGCAGCGGCGTGCGCGTGCATCCGAACGTGCTCAATCTCGCACGGCGGCCGGGGGCGCCATGACACGACCCACTCCCCCGGTCTCGCTGTCGCGCGTGCCGCGCCCGACGCTGCAAAGCGTGCTGCGCCGCGCGCACCTGCGCCTCGCGTTCGTCGCCGTCACGATGGCGGCCGTGTCGTTGATCGTGGTGGCCGTGATTGCATTGCGTGCGTATGCCGGCAACAACCTGAACCTGCTGGCGCGCTCGCTCGGTTATACGGTGGAGGCCGCGCTCGTGTTCGGCGACCGCGTCGCGGCGGCCGAGGCGATCGGGATGATCGCCGGCGATGAGGACGTCGCGCAGGTGGTGGTCACGGATAGCCAGGGCCGGCCGTTCGCGACGTGGCAGTTGCCTGCCGGCAGCGGGATCGCGCGGCTCGAGCGCGTCGTCGCCGACCTCGCGTTGCCGGGGCCCGTGACCGCGCCGGTGGTGCACGACGGCATCGTCGTCGGTCACGTCGTCGTGCGCGGCCGTGGCCATCAGTTCTTCGGATTCCTGCTCGGCGGCGTGGGCGGCATTCTCGGGTGCCTGGCCGTCAGCGTGATCGGTGCGTATATCAGCTCGCAGCGCCTGCTGCGCAGCATCGTTTCGCCGTTGCGCGCGCTGGCGGGCGTCGCCCACGCGGTGCGGCGCGAACGTGCGTTCGCGCAGCGCGTCGAGCCCGCATCGATTGCCGAACTCAACCAGCTCGGCGACGACTTCAATGCGCTGCTCGACGAATTCGAGGACTGGCAGAACACGCTGCGCGACGAGAACGCGTCGCTCGAACACAAGGCGACGCACGATGCGCTCACGGGGCTGCCCAACCGCGTGCAGTTCGAGTCGCGTCTCGCACTCGCCCTCGGCGAAGCCGGGGTGACGGGGCAGCGGGTCGCGGTCCTGTATCTCGACTGCGATCGCTTCAAGGAAATCAACGACTGCCTCGGCCACGAAGCCGGCGACGCGGTGCTGATCGGCATCGCGTCACGCCTGCGCACGCAGGTGCGCGAGACCGACCTGGTCGCGCGCCTGGGCGGCGATGAATTCGCGGTCATGCTGCCGGCCGTGCGCGAAGCGGGTAGCGTATGTCGTATTGCTGACGAAATCCTGTCCGGCATGGCGCCGTCGATCGAACTGTCCGACGGCCGCGTGGTGGCCACCATGATGAGTGCCGGTGTCGCGTTGTATCCCGATCACGCGTCGGACGCGAGCGGCTTGCTGCGGGCGGCGGATGCCGCGATGTACCGTGCCAAGCGCGCCCGGCCAGGCTCGTGGCAGCTGGCGGAAGGTGTCGCGGGGGCGGCTTGAGGTTCATCGTTTCACGCTGCGGGCGAGGCCGCAGCAGTGGGTGGAAAGCGCGCTCGCGACGCGGGTGCAATCGAAGGGGTCAATGATGAACAACACGTTTCCGGTGGGCATAGGGCGCTTGTGCGTCGGCAGCGCGCTGCTTTTGTGCATGCTGCTGGGAGGCTGCAAGACGCCACCGCCGCTTCATCGTGGATTGACGCAGACGCAGGTCACGGCGCTCAAGTCGGCCGGCTTTCAGGAAACCCAGCAGGGTTTCGAGTTCGGCTCGACCGGGCCGATCCTGTTCGATTTCGATCGGTACAACCTCAAGCCCGATGTGCGGCGGATCGTCGAACGGATCGGACGCACGCTCCGCTCGGCGGGGATCAACGGGGTACGGGTCTATGGATACTCGGACCAGGAAGGCGTGGACAAGTATGACGTCGAGTTGTCCAGGCGGCGGGCGGAGGTCGTCGCGCTTGAACTGGTCGACGTGGGGATCGATGCGAAGCGCATCACGGTCGTCGGGAAGGGGAAGAGCGATCCGGTCGGGGACAACAAGACGCCGGGAGGAAGGGCGCAGAACCGGCGGGCGGCGATCGTGGTGTCGCCGCGGTGACCGGGGCGGTTTTCCCGTACGAAAAGAAGGGCATTTGAAAGCTACGGAAAGCATGCGATCGGATGCGACGACCGGCAGCGTGTAGCGGCGCAGCAGCGCCTGCCAGCGCGCGTTTCCTTCCCGAGCGTTCGCACTATTTCATCGTGACTGAGGGCGATGCTTCGCCCCGTACGGATCTGTCACACGTTTCATGCAGATTGTGTCCCGTTCCGCGCGTGCTGGCGCGGTGATTCGGCATGGGCGCCGCGTCCGGGCGGCCCGGCCGCCGGCCTGTTTCCGGCCTATCGGGGGCCCGAACGGAAACGTTTGCAGGTGTCTTTCACGCGTCCGGGTTTTGTCCTACATTATCGGGGCTTCGGGCCGGTCAGCCGGCACCAGGAACCTGAGAACACAAGAAGGAACAAGCATGAGTTTCGCTCCGAACGGGGGTATTCCCACTGGAATGGGCGGTAGTGCGCTCGGCTCGTTGAGCGCGCTCGGCGGTCTCGCCGGCCCGGTTGCGTCGAGTGTCGCCGGCAGCCTCGGGCCGCTCGCGGGCCTGGCCGGGCACGTCGACACCGTCCAGCGCGCGATGCAGCTCGCGCAGACCGGCTTCTCGCTGATGGACAAGACGCCCGGTGCGATCGCCGAGGCGATCAACGGCGCCGCCAACCCCGCGCGCCTGACCCAGCTCAATCGCTACGTGACGCTCGATACGCCGCTCGGCCCGGACGTGCTGCTGGTCAGCGCCGCCGTCGTCGACGAGCACGTGAGCCGGTTGCCGGAGATCCACCTCGACCTGCTGTCGCATCGCCACGACCTGCGCCCCGAGGATCTCATCGGCCAGCAGGTCAAGATCCGCTTCGACCAGCAGGCGCGCCTGTCGACGCTCGAACGCGTCGTCGCATCGGGCGCCGCCGACAACGATCGTTACTTCGACGGCTACGTCGCGTCGTTCGACCGCGCCGGCAACCCCGGCAACGTCACGCAATATCACCTGACGGCGGTGCCGTGGTTCTGGTTCCTGACGCGCTCGACCGACTGCCGGATCTTCCAGAACAAGACCGCGCAGGACATCCTCACCGAGATCTTCCAGGAGCACGGCTTCTCCGACTTCGTATTCGATATCCGGACGGCCCAGAAGCCGCTCGAGTATGTCGTGATGTACCAGGAGAGCTACTACAACTTCTGCGCGCGGCTGATGGAGCAGGAGGGGCTGGTCTGGACGCACCGCTACGAGAAGCACAAGCACATCCTGGTGATCGGCGATTCGAACCTGCTGTTCCGCCCGATCGACGGGCTCGCGACGGTGCCGTTCGCGGCCACCGAGGCGAGCGAGGACAGCGGCATCGACCAACTGCACGAAGGCCGGCGCTTCGGCGTGGGCAAGGTCACGTTCCGCGACTTCAACCACCAGAATCCGTCGTCGCCGCTGATGCTGGTGGAGGCCGGGCCGCAGAACCTCAAGCACGCGCGGCTCGACGCGACCGAGCGGTTCGAGCATCAGTCGCTGTACGACCACGGCGACGACGGCAACCGCTACGCGCGTTTCGCGATGGAGGCCGAGGAGGCGCAGGCCCATCGCTATACCGGCGGCGGCTACGCGTGGCGCATGACCACGGCGGGCGTCGTCACAGTGGCGAATCACCCGGTGCTCGAGAACAACCAGGAATACGTGATCCTGCACGTGCGTCACGAGGCGGTGAACGACTACACGCAGCACGGCGCGAAGCTGCCGTATCGCAACAGCTTCGCGCTGCTGCCGAAGAAGGTGCCGTACCGCGCGCCGCGCGGCACGCCGAAGCCGGTGATTCATGGCACGCAGTCGGCGATCGTCGTCGGTCCGAAGGGCGAGGAAATCTACACCAACGGGAGCGCCGTGAAGGTGCACTTCCCGTGGGACCGGCGCGGCAAGAAGGATGGCTCCGATTCGATGTGGGTGCGTGTATCGCAGCCGTGGGCAGGCGACGGCTGGGGCGCGGCCGCGATTCCGCGGATCAAGCAGGAAGTGCTGGTCGCGTTCAACCAGGGGGACCCGGATAACCCTGTGATCGTCGGTCGCGTGTTCAATGGCGAGCAGGGCAACCCGTATCACGGGGCGGCCGGCCAGACGATGGGGATCAAGAGCCAGACGCACAAAGGGCAGGGGTCGAACGAAATCCGCATGACCGACACGAACGGCATGCAGGAATTCTTCATGCATGCACAGAAGGACATGAACACCGTTGTCGAGAACAACGAGACGCACAAGGTGCTGGGGCCGATGCGTACCGTGCTGGTGGCGACGGGCAGCGAAGAGAAGCAGATTCCGCAGGGCAACCTGACCGAGACGATCGCCGAGAAGCGCAGCACGACCGCGACCACCGTCGAGGTGACGACGCCGGCCAAGGACGGCGGCGGCGGCACGCAGGTCCACATGGCCGAGCGCGGCATCCTGCTGAAGGTGATGGACAGCTCGATCTCGCTCGCGCCGGAAGGCATCCGCCTCGAGCACAAGGGCTCCGTGATCCTGATGACCGACGACGGCGTGATGATCAACGGCACGCGCATCGACCTCAACAAATAATACGAACGAAACCAGCCATGCACTACGCAATCCACGAAGGCACCTTCGAACTGCCGGACGCGGCGCTCGACCGTACGGTCAACATCCTGGTGATGAATGTCGGCCCCGGCGGCCTCAATCTCGTGATCGCGCGCGGGCGGTTGCGCGACGGGGAGAACCTCGACGCGTTCGTCGCGCGCGAATGGGAAGTGGCGTCGCGCGATGCCAGGATGCTGACCGAGAAGGCGCGTCGGCCGGTGACGGTGGGGTCTCGCGCGGGCATTCAGGTCGATTCCACGCTCGAGCGGGACGGCAGGCTCTGGCATCAGGTGCAAACGATGTTCCCGTCGGATGACGCCGGCCGCGTGCTGGTGATGACGTTGACCAGCGCGGCGCCGCTGACCGAGGAACAGCAGGCGATCGCCGAACGCATGCTCGCCAGTTTCCAGCCGCGCGTGGCTCGGCCGTCCCTCCTCGGGCCGGGTGACGCGTCGTGAGCGCGGAAAACTTCGCGGCCGCACGCTTCGAAGATCCGATCCAGCATACGTCGCTCCTGGGTGAGCTTGTCGGCACTGTTGGGTCGGTAGTCGGCGGCGCCATCGTCGGTGCGTTGGTGGCAGAGGCGATGGAGGGGCTGATATTCGCCGGCCTCGCCGCGCTTGAGATCGGCACGGCAGGGTTGGCGACGCCGCTCGTGATTGCGATCGGTGTAGGCGTGGCGGTCGGCTCCGGCGCGCTGATGGAAGCGAGCGGCATGAACGATGCCATCGACGAGGGCGCGAAATCGGTGGCCAATTCGCTCGTGCCGCCCGAGATCAAAGGCAAGATCGCGAGTGGGTCGGGCAACGTCTACGTCAACGACAAGCCGGCGGCGCGGGCGGCGAAGCCGGGCGATCTCGATACCGTTGCGTGTACCGATCATCCTGGGCCGCAGATGATTGCCGACGGGTCGGGCAGCGTTTATATCAACAATCAACCGGCCGCGCGGGTTGGCGACAAGACGACCTGTGACGGGACGATTGCCGAAGGCTCGGACAACGTTTCTATCGGCGGTGGGACGCAGCGGGTGCGGGATGTGAAGTCGGCCACGCGGCTCGGGTGGCTGGGGGCTGCGCTTGGGATCGCGCTCGCGGTGTGCGGCCACGGGAAGATGAGCTGGGGCGACTTCCTGAAAAGCAAAGTGCCATGTCTTGCGGTGAATTTCGCGGCGGGTGCGTTCGGAACCTGGCTGGGTAGCCTGGCGCGGCCATCGGCGGGGCATCCGGTCGACGTCATTACCGGCAGCAAGGTGCTCGATGGTACGGACGATACCGACTTCGTCCTGCCCGGGCCGCTGCCGATCGTGTGGCAGCGTTTCTATAGCAGCCTCGACGATCGTGCCGACAGCCTGTTCGGGACGGGGTGGAGCGTGCCGATCAGCGTCGAGTTGCGGCTTGCACGTGAACATGGCGAAGTGGTGTCGATCACGTACTGGGACGAGCAGGGGCGCGATATCGTATTCCCCGCCGTGCCGCCGGGTGAGAGCCACTTCAGCGTGCCGGAAGGCATTTACCTGATCTGCACCGAGGGCGGCCACTATGTGGTCGAGACGGTCGACGGTGTGTATCGTGATTTCGGCCGCACTCGTACCGATGCGGATGGCGAAGCGCTCAAGCTGTGGCGTCTCGAAGATCGCAACGGTAACTGGATCGAGGTGGAGCGAGAGGCTCGCGATGAGGTTGTGCGGCCCGTACGGTTGCACGACAGCACCGGTCGCTTGCTGACACTGTCCTACGACAAGTTGCATCCGCAACGTATTGCCGCGATCGAACTGACCCGTGGTGTCGATGGCGAACAACCCGACACGCTGGTGCGTTACGCGTACAGCAATGCCGGCGAGCTGGTGGCCGTTACCGATCGTAGCGGTCATATCGGGCGACGCTTCGCATACGAGCATGGGCTGATGGTCCAGCACACGTTGCGTGGCGGCCTGCAGTGTTTTTATGCATGGCAAGGTGTTGGTCGCGACGCGCGCGTCGTGCGCCACTGGACCAGCGATGGCGAAGCGTACACGTTCAACGCGGATCTCGCGCAGCGTTCGGTGACGATCACCGACCAGATCGGTCGCGTTACGCGCTGGACATGGAACGAGGATCAGCAGCCGACGAGCCATACGGATGCCGAAGGCCACGTGTGGCAGTTGGATTGGAATGCAAAGCGGCAGTTGGTCAGCACGACCGATCCGGCCGGGAACACGACTCGCTTCGAATATGACGAGCGTGGGCGTCAGACGCAGCGCATCGATGCGCTTGGCCAGGTTGAGCGGACCGAGTGGAATGGATACTACGACCTGCCTGTCGCAGAAACCGATCCGGCCAACTCGCGCTGGATTTACCGCTACGACGATCGCGGCAATCTGACGATGACACGCGATCCGGCAGGCTTTGCGACCGAGTACCACCGGGACGAGCGCGGGCTCGTGCATACGATTCGCGATGCGGGGGGCGGGTACAAGTTCCTCGAGTGGAATGGTCGTGCGCAGTTGACCGCGTATACCGATTGCTCCGGCAAGGTCACGCGGTTTGCGTATGACGCACGTGGTGCGTTGGCACGTGTGACTGATGCGGCCGGGCAGTCGACCGTGTACGAAGCAGATGCGATGGGGCGGGTCACGGGAATCGGGACGGCCGATGGTGCTCGTCAGGCGTTCTTTTATGACGTGGCTGGGCGCCTCATTGAGGTTGTTGACGCGAATCAGCGCAGCACGCGTTATGAACTTAATCCGCGAGGGCTGCTGCTTTCGCGTACCGACGCGGCTAACCGCGTTGTGCGATTCGGTTACGACAATGCGTTCCGACTGGCGAGCTTGACCAACGAAAATCGTGAGTCGTATCGCTTTCAGTATGACCGTCGCGATTTGGTGGCTGCGCAGATCGGGCTCGATGGCCACGAGCGCACCTACGAATACGACGTGTGCGGCCAAGGCACGATCGTGCGGGATGGAAAGATCGAGACGCGATACGAGCGCGATGCGATCGGACGACTGACGGCGAAGCAAGCCACGCATGAGCGATGTGAATACCTGTACGACAAGGCGAGCCGGATCGCGTCGGCCGAGTTGTACACGCTGGCCGCTCGTGGTTCGTCGTTGAAGAATCGGGTCAGCCTGAAGTACGGGGCGCGCGGTGAGGTGCTCGAGGAGTACACGCCGACGGGCTGGCTTGTGCATACCTACGATGAGCTCGGTAACCGCGTCAGCACCACGATCTCGGGCGAGCGCACGATCGACTGGCTGCATTACGGTTCGGGGCATGTGCACCAGATCCGCGTTGACGGTGCCGCAGTGGCGGACATGGAACGCGATGATCTGCATAGGGAAGTTCTGCGGACGCAAGGCAAGCTGACCAGCCATTTCGGGTACGACGCGGTTGGCCGTCGTGCTCGGCAAGTTGCGCAGCGAGGCAGGGCAGCGGACGCGTTGCTGGCGAAGCAGTGGCAATACGATGCAGCGGGAGACGTGATCCAGAAGCGGGATATGCGCTTTGGCACGACGAGCTATCGGTATGACCCGACGGGGCGCATTGAACAGGCGGCCGGGCCGGGATTGCCGTCGGAAGTGTTTCGCTGGGACGCGGCGGCGAACCTGGTGTCGAGCGATCACCCGGGAGGCTTCGTTGAGCACAACCGGCTCAAGATGTTCGAGGACAAGCGCTTCGAGTACGACGTTTATGGGCGGCTGGTTCGCAAGTTGAGCGGTCATGGGCCGGCCAAAGAGTTGGCGCTTGAGTACGACGACTGGAATCAGCTGAAGACCGTCGTGACGAAGGACCGGCTTGGCATCGGGACGACGCATTTCGAATACGACGCGTTCGGTCGGCGGATTAGGAAGCTCAATGGGGGTTATGCGAGTACGGATTTCCTGTGGGACGGCATGCGGCTCGTGCAGGAGACGTACCACGACCGTCATGGCGAGGAAGCGCTGACGTACTTGTATGAGTCCAATAGCTACGTGCCGCTGGCGCGGATCGATCAGGGTAAGGCAGCGGCCAACGACGCCAATGCGCGGGATGCTGTCTACTATTTCCACAACGATGTGTCGGGGTTGCCGGAGGAACTGACCAACGCCGATGGCGAGTTGATCTGGCAGGCCCGGTACAAAGTTTGGGGCAACGCGGTGCAGGAGGAGTGGATCGCGCGGGCTCCGCAGCAGCCGGTGCCGGAATGGGGCGAGGTTCAATTGGTTTCTGCAACATCTGGCCACGTACCACGGCCGCAGAACTTGCGCTTCCAAGGACAATACCTGGATCGCGAAACCGGGCTGCACTACAACACCTTCCGGTTCTACGATCCGGATATTGGACGCTTCATCAATCCGGACCCGATCGGCTTGCTGGGGGGGACGAACCTCTATCGGTACGCTGCCAATCCGTTAGCTTGGATCGATCCGTGGGGCTGGGCATGTGGGGAACTTAGCGGGAAAGCACAGGAAATCCATAGCTTGGCCGGTGGTGGGGATGCACGCTCAATACGAAATTCAACAGTATCTATCGTCGAAGCCAAGGTGAATGGCAAGCCACAGCTGTTTGCAGCGGGAAGCGGGGGCCGACTAAGTCCGGCACAACGACAAGCGCTTATGAAGATGGGAGTGCCTGAAGAAAACATCTTCTATGGCAAGAAGTCTATCGATGGTTTTGATAAGCTCGAGAACCACGCAGAGAGAATTATTTTGCGCAATCTTCCCGAAGGGGCTGAGGTTAGTCGCTGGGGTATCTCTTGGGGCGGATTGCAAAGGAATGCGTCGTGTCCTTCGTGCCAGCCCCACGTGGACCAAGCTGGTGGGATTTTTGATTAGGAGATGAGTATGTTCGATATCGAGGCGCATAAAAAATATCTCGAATCAATTCTTGCTACAGGGAAGGTCGATAACCTTGCTCGTTTTGGTGTTTGGTGTTGCATTGGCCTTGCACACGATGACTCAATATTCGAGTTCCTTGCCACGCATGCGGGGGGTACAAGCACGAAGATCAGACAGCGAGTTGGTGACTACTTGGATCAAGTGTGGAATGGAAGCGAAAAATCCAATCCGCTAAGCGATCTGGAGCAAGTGGACTGGGACCCTGATGCAGTCGAAATGGATGACGACGCTGCGGCCCAGGGGGCGACTGATTTGCTGGCGGGGCTTTCCTTTTTGGCTCAATGGTGTACTGGGCACAATGTTGAACGATTGGTTGCATGCGCCGAGGTTCTGATAAATCGGATTGACTACTTGGAAAGTTTCGATTTGATTGGTGGGCATGCGACGAATCCGGTCGAGAATGAAATGAACGCTCAGAGGGATTTTGCACGGGATCTTGTTGCAGGAGTCTTGTCCGATCGGGACAAGAGAAAATATCACGAGTGGCTCTTCAATCTCGGAACCTCTTGAACCACAAACTTATGCAGCGAGCGTCTAAACAGCGGCGGCGCGGCAGTTGGTGTCGATGTACGGCAGCCTCGTGAACATGCTTAGGGGGAATGTGCTGGTGTTCCGTACCATGTGGGCATTGAAGATCAACGGCACGACGCCGCCGAGTTGCCCGCCGTCGACAAAGGGGCTGTCGCCGGAACTCAATCCAAGCGGCAAAAATCGCGTTCGTATCGAACTGCGCTCTATAGCGAATCTGATTTATTAAAATTGTTTCGAATCGTCGCGCGCTGACGCTGATTGACGGTAGCGTCGATTCACTTTCCCCATTACCGCACGAATGACTTTGGGGCACAGATGAACTCGTGTACCTATACCCAACGGCTAACGTGCAGCCAAGTAGGCGTCGACGGTGGTCTAATAGGAAAAGTCCAACTAACGATGATCTCGTTCGCGTCTTGCGCGCGAATGGATGTGCCGCATGCTCTGATCGATGTCGAATTCGCGACCTCGAACCACCTACAAAGGAGGAATCCGATACATCGAAACACCGCAGTAAACGAGCGCGGGCCGCAAGTGCTACCAACACTCACGACCCGCTAACCACAGCCAACTAAGCAGGAGTTGCCCATGGCTAAGGCGAATCATAAAGCACGACCGCGGAAGACGGAACGTTTCGTAACGATCCAGGAAATGTGGGGTTCCCCGAAAACGATGGAACCCAGGCCAGAGACGTTTTATCCGTATATGAAGATCGGTGGAATGTGGCTGGTCAACGATGCGGGTTTTGTTCCGGGCCGCAAGGCGCAGATCACGATTGAGCCAGGCAGGCTGATCATCACGCAGATGTAAGAGGCAACGCCGCAGGATGCGGCCGCGCTGCGCGATGTCGCGCAGCGCGTGTGGTGGGATTGCCGCTGCCGCTCACTGCCGCGCCTCACCAACCGATATTGCAAGACGACCGCCACGTTCCCGCACCACCGGTAGCCTTGCACTTCGTTCCTGCGCCGTTGTCATAAAACGTCCGCGTCTCCGGCTGCGGCACCGAAGGATCAAATGGATTCGGCGCACCATGCGGACCGCGCGGAGCATCGTACGGCCGCTGCGGCGCATACGAACCGCCACTGCCGGCCGGCCAAGAGCCATTAGCCCGCAGATACTCATTCCAGTTTTCCGCGCGCTGCTCATATCCAGGCACCGCGCGACCAAAACTATCGCTGCCACCCGCGCCGAGCGTAACGCGGTTCGACGGCAATACAAAATCGGGCTCGGCCGAAGGCGGCGGCGCCACAAGCGTATCGCCTCTCACCCGCAACGGCCGCGTATCCGGCGTATCGAACGGCGTGCGTTCCATCGGCGCCGCGTACTTCACCTGGCGGCGGCTCATACGCACCGCGCGCCCGTCATCCCGAGCAGCAGCCCTGCGCTCCGACCGAAACACATTGGCACCCACTGACCGATCGGTCAGCGAATCGCGCCCGGAAGCGTCGGCGGTTGAAACAGAAAGCGCGCACGTAATCGCGGCGGCGGCAGAAGAAAAGCGTGGGAGGTGATTCATCAGCGTTCCGAAGCAGGTGATATGCGATGAGAAAAAACGGCAGATCACTGGCTGGCGGCTGGGCGACGGAGGGGCGTCGAAGCGGCCCTGAAGCGGCTGCGAAGCGCGACTCACGCACCTCACAGGAAAGCTGGCTGGATTGCAGAAGCGAATTCGTATTATTTCATGAAAATAACAACGAGCTTCCAAATGTTTAGTTTTGTTTGTAAACAGTAGGATTGACCGCCTCAACCGACTGCCCCGAGTGGGTGCCAGCCCAAGCAATCATCTGTCGATTGATTTTCTGCGATCGGACCCTTAGCAACCCGAAAACGCGCTGCGTAGAATCCACGATCCCCGAAAGCCAAGCGCAGCAAGGCACCACCCAATCCGACCCAACCCATAGCAACCCAATTGCACCCCAGGCAAACGTTCTCGCCCCTCACGAGGTTGCGCCCCCATCGCCACCCCCACCCCCCAAAACCCTCCGTGTTTTCCCTCGGTCGACCGGCATTTTTGACAGACGATTTAAAAACGCCCATATAATTTCGACTGCCTTGCCAATGGCTGTCGGACCATCCCTCCGAACGAGCGATTTGGCAAGCGGGGCAGGCGAAACGCTTGCGCAATGCAAGACGCATCACGATGTCTTTCCGAACCAGACGTCCCCTTTCGGGGACTGCAAGAGCCGGGCCCCGCTACGCAACATTCCGCTGGAGTTCCGTCTTCTATGTGTCTCGGGCGTGTCCCATGTCCTCGCCCCGGGTGCTGTTCGATTGCGCAAGTCATGCCGCCTTTGCCCGTATGACTAAACAACATCGAGGAGCTCCCAGATGACGCTGTCCCGTCTTACGTCCATTTCCGCCGCCGTGCTGTTCGCCGCCGGCGCCGCCGCCGCGCAAGCGGAAACCGTGAAGATCGCCATCGCTGGTCCGATGAGCGGTTCGGTCGCCCAATACGGCGACATGGTGAAGGCCGGCGCGCTGACCGCGATCGAGCAGGTCAACGCTGCAGGCGGTGCGGGCGGCAACAAGTTCGAAGTCGTGATGATGGACGACGCGTGCGAGCCGAAGCAGGCCGTCGCCGTCGCCAACAAGATCGTCAGCCAGAAGATCAAGTACGTGATCGGCCACGTGTGCTCGGGTTCGACGATTCCGGCTTCCGACATCTACGAGAACGAAGGCATCGTGATGGTCACGCCGTCGGCCACCGCGCCGCAGCTGACGGAAGGCAAGAAGCGCCACTTCATCTTCCGCACGATCGGCCGTGACGACCAGCAAGGCCCGGCCGCCGCGCACTACATCATCAACAACGTGAAGCCGAAGAAGGTCGCGGTCCTGCACGACAAGCAGTCGTACGGCCAGGGCATCGCATCGTCGGTGAAGAAGGACCTCGAAGCCGCGAAGATCCCGGTCGTCCTGTTCGAAGGCATCAACGCCGGCGATTCGGACTACTCGGCGATCATCACGAAGCTGAAGTCGCAAGGCGTCGACTTCGTCTACTTCGGCGGCTACCACCCGGAAATGGGCCTGCTGATGCGCCAGGCGCGCGAGCAGGGCGTGAAGGCCACGTTCATGGGGCCGGAAGGCGTGGGCAACAAGGACGTGACGGCAATCGCCGGCCCGGCTTCGGAAGGCATGCTCGTCACGCTGCCGGCCGACTTCTCGGCCGATCCGGCCAACGCGGCGCTCGTGAAGGCGTTCGCGGACAAGAAGCGCGACCCGAACGGCCCGTTCCAGATGCCGGCGTACGCAGCGGTGAAGATCATCGCCGACGCGATCGCCGGAGCGAAGACAACCGATCCGACCAAGGTCGCCGCGTACATGCACAAGACGACGTTCGACACGCCGATCGGCAAGGTCGCGTATGACGCACAGGGCGACCTGAAGGCGTTCAAGTTCGTCGTGTACACGTGGCACAAGGACGCGACGAAGACCGCCGCCAAGTAAGACGGAGTACCCGCCCGCGCATGCCGCCCTGTCCGAGACCCGGACGGGGCGGGTGCGTATTGGCCGCGCATCGGCCCATTGCGCGGCCATGGGGCGGCCCGAGACGACACCGTGCGTTGCGCGCGGCCACGCCGTGATCCGGCGACGGCAGGCGACACGACGCCAACGGGAGCTTCCCGCACATGACTGACTTCTTTCCTCAATTCGCCCAGCAGCTGGTCAACGGCCTGACGCTGGGTGCGATCTATGCGTTGATCGCCATCGGCTATTCGATGGTCTACGGCATCATCGGCATGATCAACTTCGCCCACGGCGAGATCTACATGATCGGCGCCTACGTGGGCCTCGTAACCCTCACTGCCATCGGCATTTCCGCCGGCTATCCGCTGCCGCTCGTGCTCGGCGCCGCGCTGATCGTGTCGGTGATCGTCACCGGCCTGTACGGTTTCGCGGTCGAGCGCGTCGCGTATCGGCCGCTGCGCGGCGGCCCGCGCCTCGTGCCGCTGATCTCCGCGATCGGCATGTCGATCTTCCTGCAGAACTACGTGCAGATCGGCCAGGGCGCGCGCGACGTGTCCGTGCCGGTACTGATCTCCGGCGCGTTCGACATCCATCTCGGCGGCGACTTCGACGTGACCGTCCCGTATTCGCGCCTGATGATCGTCTGCGTGACGCTCGTGCTGATGATCGCGCTCACGCTGTTCATCTCGCATTCGCGGATGGGCCGGGCGTGCCGCGCATGCGCCGAGGACATGAAGATGGCGAACCTGCTCGGCATCGACACGAACCGCGTGATCTCGTTCACGTTCGTGCTCGGCGCGATGCTGGCGGCCGTCGGCGGCGTGCTGATCGGGCTGACGATCGGCAAGCTGAACCCGTATATCGGCTTCGTCGCGGGCATCAAGGCGTTCACCGCCGCGGTGCTGGGCGGGATCGGCAGCATCCCGGGCGCGATGCTCGGCGGCGTGCTGCTCGGCCTCGCCGAAACCTTCGCCGCAGGCTACATGCCGGCCGAGTACAAGGACGTCGTTGCGTTCGGCCTGCTCGTGCTGATCCTGCTCTTCCGCCCGACCGGCCTGCTCGGCAAGTCGGACATCGAAAAGGTTTGAGGGAGACGCAGATGAGTCAAGTCATTTCCGTTCGCCGCCCGGCCGCCGACGCGTCGATCGGCCAGGCGCTGAAAAATGCCGTGGCCGCCGCGTTCCTGACGGCGATCCTCACGATCCCGGTACTCGGGCTGCAACTGAAGCTCGAAGGCTACCAGGTGGTGCTCACGCCGCACTGGCGGCCGGTGTGGATCGCGGTCGCGGGCGTGTTCCTGTTCCAGCTGTTCAAGCCGTGGTTCGTGCGCGCGAAATCGTCGGTGAAGCTGCCGGCCCTGCCCGCGATGGGCGCGCGGCAGCAGCGCGTGATCGTCTGGGTGTTGCTCGCGGTCGGGCTCGTGTGGCCGTTCTTCGGTTCGCGCGGCGCGGTGGACGTCGCGACGCTCGCGCTGATCTACGTGATCCTCGGCCTCGGGCTGAACATCGTGGTCGGTTTCGCGGGGCTGCTGGATCTCGGCTATGTCGGGTTCTACGCGGTCGGCGGCTATACGTACGCGATGCTGAACCAGTACTTCGGGCTGTCGTTCTGGGAATGCCTGCCGCTCGCCGCGATCGCGGCCGCGACGTTCGGCTTCCTGCTCGGCTTCCCGGTGCTGCGGCTGCGCGGCGACTATCTCGCGATCGTCACGCTCGGCTTCGGTGAAATCATCCGCCTGCTCGCGAACAACCTGACGAGCCTCACGGGCGGCCCGGACGGCATCTCGGGCATCCCGAAGCCGACCGTGTTCGGCTACGAGATGGCGCGCAGCGCGAGCGTCGAAGGCGCGAAGACCTTCCATGAACTGATCGGGCTGGAATACAGCGGCGACCACGTGGTGATCTTCCTGTACCTGCTCGCGCTCGTGCTGGTCGGCTTCACGCTGTTCGTGACGAGCCGCCTGATCCGCATGCCGATGGGCCGTGCGTGGGAAGCGCTGCGCGACGACGAGATCGCGTGCCGGTCGCTGGGCCTGAACCCGACGCGCATCAAGCTGTCGGCGTTCACGCTCGGTGCGGCGTTCGCCGGTATCGGCGGCGCGTTCTTCGCGGCGCGCCAGGGCCTCGTGAATCCTGAATCGTTCACCTTCATCGAATCGGCGCTGATCCTCGCGATCGTCGTGCTCGGCGGGATGGGCTCGCAGCTCGGCGTGATTCTCGCGGCGATCCTGCTGACCGTGCTGCCGGAAGTCGCGCGCGGCTTCGCCGAGTACCGGATGCTGATCTTCGGTCTCGTGATGGTGTTGATGATGATGTGGCGTCCGCAGGGCCTGCTGCCCGCGAGCCGTCCCCACGTGGAGCTGCCCCAATGAGCGCGAATACGGAACTGTTGAAGGTCGCCGGGCTGCAGATGCGCTTCGGCGGGTTGCTCGCGGTGGACGGCATCGATTTCGACGTGCGCCGCGATGAGGTGTTCGCGATCATCGGGCCGAACGGCGCGGGCAAGACCACGGTGTTCAACTGCGTCGGCGGCTTCTACAAGCCGACCGGCGGCGACGTCGTGCTCGACGGTCATGCGATCGCCGGGCTGCCGAGCCACAAGATCGCGTTGAAGGGCCTCGTGCGGACGTTCCAGAACATCCGCCTGTTCAAGTCGCTGACCGTCGTCGAGAACCTGCTCGTCGCGCAGCACCGCAAGGTGAAGGCGGGGCTGCTGCCCGGCCTGTTCTCGACGCCCGCGTATCGCCGTGCCGAGAAGGAAGCGCTCGAACGCGCGGCCGTGTGGCTCGACCGGATGGGGCTGACGTCGGTCGCCAACCGGCCGGCGGGCACGTTGTCGTACGGGCACCAGCGGCGTCTGGAGATCGCGCGCTGCATGATCACCGAGCCGCGCCTCCTGATGCTCGACGAGCCGGCGGCCGGCCTCAACCCGCAGGAAAAGATCGAGCTGCAGCACCTGATCGACAAGCTGCGCCGCGAGTTCGGCGTATCGGTGCTGCTGATCGAACACGACATGAGCCTCGTGATGGGCGTGTCCGACCGCATCCTCGTGATGGAGCACGGCCGGCCGATCGTGATCGGCACGCCGGAAGCGGTCCGCAACGACCCGCGCGTGATCAAGGCGTATCTGGGGGAAGAGTGATGCTGAAGCTGGAACAGGTCCATACGCACTACGGCGCGGTCGAAGCGCTCGCGGGCGTGTCGATCGAGGTGAACAAGGGCGAGATCGTCACGCTGATCGGCAGCAACGGCGCCGGCAAGACGACGCTGATGATGACCGTGTGCGGCACGCCGCGCGCATCGTCGGGCCGCGTGCTGTTCGAGGGCAAGGACATCACCGCGATGTCGACGCACCAGATCATGCGGCAGGGGATGGCGATTTCGCCGGAAGGGCGGCGCGTGTTCCCGAGCCTGACGGTGCTCGAGAACCTGAAGATGGGCGGCTTTTTCGCGAGCCGTCACGAAATCGATGACGGCATCGAGCACGTGTTCAAGCTGTTTCCGCGCCTGAAGGAACGGGCGACGCAGCGGGCCGGCACGATGTCGGGCGGCGAGCAGCAGATGCTGGCGATCGGCCGCGCGCTGATGAGCAAGCCGCGCCTGCTGCTGCTCGATGAGCCGACGCTCGGCCTCGCGCCGCTCGTGATCGCGCAGATCTTCGACATCATCCGCACGATCCGCGACGAAGGCGTCACGGTGTTCCTCGTCGAGCAGAACGCGAACAAGGCGCTGGGTGTGGCCGATCGCGGCTACGTGCTCGAAACGGGGCGCGTGGTGCTCGCCGATACGGGCGCGAACCTGCTCGCGAACGATCGCATCAAGCAGGCGTACCTCGGCGGTTGATGCCGAAAGCCGCCGGCCTGCAACGGGCCGGCGGCGCTTCCTGTTTTGCTTTCTCATGCAAGGCCGGTTCCCGGCCTTGTCTTCATCCGATCCGGAACGTGCTTTTCAAAACGTCGCGCAAATGCAGCGCGGCGCGATTGCTGTCGTCCGTCAGGATGGTGATCAGGTGCGGCGGGAGATCGGGCAGCACGATCCCGGCGACGTGGCTCGTCAGGTTGCTGGACACGCGATCGTGTTCGATGAGGCCGACCGCGAGGCCGTTCGCGATACACGCCTCGACCGCCGGCGAACTGGCGCTTTCGAGCAGCATCCGGTGCGCGATCTTCGCCTTCTTCAGCGCGTTCAGCGCGGTGTCGCGGTACGGGCAGCCCTGCAGTTGCACGGCGATCGGCAGCGGCGCGTCGGGATTGAACTTGAAGGTTCGCGCGGCGACCCACACCGGATGGGTCTTGCTGAGCAGCTCGCCGTGCGGCGTCGCTTTCGGCACCACGGCGATCGTGATGTCCAGCTGGCCGCGCGCGAACAGCGACTGCAGCTCTTCGCTGGAGCGTGCTTCGACCGTCAGTTCGAGCAGCGGCCGGTCGGCGGCGAAGCGCGGCAGGAATTCCGCCATGAAGTGCGCGGCGTACGAATCGGGGATGCCGAGCCGCAGCTTGCCGGTCAGCATCTGCGGCGACAGCGATTCGACGAGCCGGTCGTGGCTCAGCAGAAACTCGGTGGTGTCGCTCAGCAGCTTGTGGCCGTACTGCGTGAGTTCGACGGCCTGGTTGTTCCGCGTGAACAGGCGCTGCGCGACCATCTCCTCGAGCTTCTGGATCTGCGCGGTGACCGACGACGGGCTGCGATTCACATGCGCGGCCGCATCCTTGAAGCGGCCGAGCTTCGCGACCGCGTGGAAGGTTCGCAGCAGGTCGACGTCCAGGGTGCGCGGCATGATTTGGTTTTTCCGAATCAGTGATTCAGGTAATGTCGATTGACGGAATTATTGGGCATCCCATATTCTCGGTCAACAGGCAGACAACGGCAGGCAGCCGGTCGCGCGTTGCACGTATCCGGGGAACGATTCATGTCGATCAATGATTTCGTTGTAGATGCATTGGTGCGGGACAGGAAGTTGAAGGCCGAGTCGGTATGGACGGTCGAGAATCACGAAAAGTATTCGACGCTCAAGCGCAGCGACGATGACGCGAGGAGAAAGGCGGCCGGGCGCGAGGTGTTTTCGCTGATGCGTAACCTGAACGAGCTGGGCGTGCGGAGCCCCGCGCTGTGCGCGGACCGCGACGGCAACGGTTCGTTGCGCGAAGCAATCGGCCAGTTGAGCGAGCGGCTCGCGACGTTGTCGCGCGGCCGCGATGTGCATTACATCGAGCTCGGGCCGGAGCCGGTCAAGACGACCGAACTCGTGAAGGCCGTCAGCGGCGGCGGCCCGGACCATCTGCGCTATACGGCCGTCGACATCAACGAGTCGTCGGAAGACGCGATGCGGCACGCGATCATGCCGTTCCTGAAGACGCCCGGCTGTTTCAACTACATCGCCGACGATTACCGGAACGTGCAATGGAACCACATCGACGTGGGCCAGGACGTGACGTTCATCACGATGCTCGGTTTCCAGGAGGGCAACGAATTGCCCGTGACGATCGGCCGGCTCATCCGCAATCTCGGCGGCAAGTCGACCTACGTCGTATCGGAGATGCAGTTGCTGGTCGAGGGGAGAGAGGAGCCCATCTACAACTTCTACCGGAACGAGAACATGGTGCGGTTTTCCGAAGTCGTCAGCCGGCAGCAGGGCTTCGAGCCGCTCGGCGAGCACCATGTGTCGATCGTCCGGCTCAACCTGCTCGGCGACCAGTTCCATGTGGCGGTCACGTTGCAACCGGTATCGAAAGCCGGGGCCGACGGGCATCTGATCACCAACGTCTGCCTGAAATACACGCCGGAGCAGTTCCGCCACGTGCGCCACAGCCACGCCAATTGCCGCGTGATCGACGAACTGCACAGCGGCGACGGCAGCGTCGTGTACCAGATCGCCCAGTTCAAGGGCTGAATGCCGCAACCACGACAACGAGGCACGCGATGAACAAGGGAAATGCATTGCCGGTGTTTGCGCGAGGGTTCGATCGGGTGAGGCTTGCGTTGCAGACGTCGCTGTCCGGCGGCGCGAATGTCGACGGCTCGCTGGACGCCGCGACGGAACCGATGCGCTGGAGCAGCGCCTGCCTGCGCGACGGCTATGAAGTGCGATACCGGCGCAACCTCGACGCCCTCGGCTATCGCGGTGTGCCGATGCGCGGCACGCGCTCGGATGCGCTCAACGCGGTGTGCCATCTTCGCGGGCTGTTTTCCGACGAGGCGGTTGCGGCATTGCGCGAGATCGGCCGCGCGCTGGAGCGCAGCGCGTCGAGCAGCAACTGGATCATCTCGAAGCGCGTGCGTGCGGTGACGGAGCGCTCGCGGTTCGTCGACGACATGATGCACGACCGCGCGTTCCTGCTGAGGGTGTCGCGCCTGGCCGGTGTGCCGCTGATTCCGTATCCGATGGTCAATGCGCGCTCGCAGTTCAACTACTACTACCCGACGGACCAGCGCGACGGCAAGGAAGAGCTGGGTATGTGGCACACCGACGGCACCAGCTTCGTGCTGAACATCGTGCTGTCGGATCGATCGGACTACGAAGGCGGAAACTTTCTGTTCTACGAATCGACCGCGGAAACGTTCGATCGCCATGATCGCGAACGCCGGCACGTGAAGACCGCGAATCTGGACACCGCGGGCGACGCGCTGCTCATCTATGGCAGCAAGCTGTTCCATGGCGTCGAACCGGTCGAGTCGGGGCGGCGCATGTCGCTGGTGCTGTCGTTTCATTGCCCGACCACGCGGGAGGACGACAACGGGTTCTGGCATCTCGCGTCGGACGACGGCATCCCGCGCACGGTCGTCAACTGGCTGGCGCTGCAGCGCGCGCTCCGGGACGACGCCGAGCTGCAGTATCACCGCCTCGGGCTCGAACCGATTCGCCCCGGGGATCTGGCGGACCAGCGCGTGTCCCCTGCAACTGTCTGAGAGTCGTCGCCCCATGCCGCTATTCCTGCTCCAGCTCGTTTTCGTGTTGTCGTGGAGTTCCGGCTTCATCGGCGCCAAGCTCGGCGCGGAGACGGCCGGCGCGTTCAACCTGCTGTTCTGGCGGTTCCTGCTCGTCACGCTGTGCCTCGCGATCGTCCTCAACCGGCAGCTCGGGCGCCTGACGTGGGAGAAGCTGCGCTATCACGCGGTGATCGGCTTCCTGTCGCAGTTCCTTTACCTGGCCTGCGTGTACGTCGCGATTCAGCATGGCCTGCCGCCCGGCATCGCCGCGATCGTCGCCGCGATGCAGCCGCTCATCACGGCCGCGATGACGTCGCTCGAAGGCAGCGAGCGCAGCGGGGCGCGCCAGTGGGCCGGGCTCGTCGTCGGGTTCGTCGGCGTGGGCACCGTGATCGGCGGGCAGTATGCGCTGCCGGCCGGGTCGGTCGGGCTCGTGATGTACCTGCTGCCGCTGGTGTCCGCATTGGGGCTGTCGATCGCGACGATCTATCAGCGGCGCCGCGCGCTGACGGCCGCGCGCAGCAACGAGGACGGCCTGTTCCTGCCGCTGTTCGTGCAGGGCTGCGTGAGCCTCGTGCTGTTCGCGGTGTGCGGGATCGTCACGGGCGACCTGCACGTGCCGACCCAGCCGAACGTGTGGCTCTCCGTCGTGTGGCTGACGGTGTTCTCGACCTTCATCGCCTACCTGTCGCTGTGGGCGCTGCTCAAGCGCATGCCCGCGACGCGCGTGGCGACCCTCGTCTATCTCGAACCGCCCGTGACGCTGTTGTGGGCCGCGTGGATGTTCGGCGACCGGATCGAGGTGACGACCTATCTCGGCATCGTGGTCGTCGCGCTGGGCGTGTGGCTGGCCGGCAAGCACGTGGAGCGGCCCGCGCGGGCGCGGCGGGCGAACATGGAGGCGGCCGGCCGTTGATGCACTGGTTGCGCGCGCGGTTCCGGTGTAGCGTCGCGGTACGGTCATGCTCCGCGAAGGAACCCGATGAAAGTCAAACGGATCGTCGCCAATGTCGACGCCCGGTCAGTCGACGACGCAAAGCGCTTCTACCAACGGATCTTCGGCCTCGACCTGCTGATGGACCACGGCTGGATCGCGACCTACGGCAATGCCGAGCAGATGGACGTGCAGATCAGCTTCGCATCGCAGGGCGGATCGGGCACGCCGACGCCCGATCTGTCGATCGAGGTCGACGACGTCGATGAAGCGCTCGCACGCGTGCTTGCGGCCGGGATTCCGGTCGAGTACGGCCCGGCTGACGAGCCGTGGGGCGTGCGGCGGTTCTATGTGCGCGATCCGTTCGGCAAGCTGGTCAACGTACTTGCGCATCGCTGATTCCGAAATACATCGCGGCGGGCCGCGTCGTGCCCGGTCATGCCTGGGCATGACGGAGGGCGTACCGAGCGAAGTCAATGTGTAGCCCAATCGGCTTCGATCGTAGCGAAATGCGCTACATCCGGGCGATTCGTCCGAATCGGGACAAAATCGGCAACGCGGGCTGTATCGGGTAGCCGGAGCGCTGGTGCATCACGCATGCAACGCCAACCCCTTCACCGCCTTGTCGACTGCCTTCTTCGGCCCGTGCAGCGCCAGCCCGACGAAGTCGAGATTCTCCGCATCGCCGGCGCGAAACACGTCGCGGTTGGCCGCGTCGTGCCCGGTCGAAAACATCGCGTGCACGTAGGGCACGATCGTGAGCTCGCGCGACAGCGCCTGCCGGTGTGCGGCCTGCAGGCCGTTCAGGTCGGCCGAGAACACCAGCATCGGCTGGCCCAGCATGCGGCCGTAGCGGCGTCCCGCCGCATCCTCGTAAGGCTCGCCGAGCGCTTCGGGTGCTTCGGCCGCGACGCCCGTCGCGAGAAACGCGACGACATTGAGTTTTTGCCACGCCGCGAGATCGTCGCGCACGATCAGCGCTACCTTGGTATCGAACATGAGTGCTCCTTATAGAGACGCTCATGATCGGCTGCCGCGCGCGATCAGTCTGGAACGTTTGTGCAGAGTTGCCGGTAAGCGGCCGGCGTGATCCGGTACGCGCGGCGGAACCAGCGGCCCAGGTGGCTCTGGTCGGCGAAGCCGACGTCCGCGGCGGCTTGTGCGGGCGTGCGGCCGGCCGCCAGCAGCCGGCGCGCGGCACGCAGCCGCAAGCGCACCAGGTACGCGTGCGGCGACGTGCCGAACGCACGCTGGAACAGCCGCGTCAGCCGGAACCGGTCGATCCCGGCGACATGCGCGAGTTCGTCGAGCCCGATGTTGCCGTCCATGTGTTCATGCAGCAGATCGCGCACGCGTGCGATCGCGGGCGGCACGACGGCGCTTTCCAGCACGAGCGGGCCGCGCAGTTCACCGCCGAGCCGGATCAGCAGGCGGTCGAGCGTCTGGTCGCGCGCGAGCTTGCCTTCGTTGCCGTGGATCGCGAGAAACGCCTGGCGGATCGCGTCGACGAGGCCGCGATCGTCGACGAGCGTATGGCCGAACGACGCCTCGACGCCGCCGAGGCCCGGCAGGTCCAGCCGGCGTGCCGCGCGCTCGACCCACGCTTGCGGCAGGTACAGCATCCCGTAGGTGAAGCCGCCGGCTTCGGGCGCGTGGCCGTCGTGCAGCGCGCCCGGTTCGATCAGGATCGCGCGGCCCGGCACGCTCGTATGCACCGACCGGTGGCACTGGAATTGCTGTACGCCCTGTTCGGTGAAGCCGACCAGCATGTCGTCGTGATCGTGCGCATCGTAGGCATGGCCGTTGAAATGCGCATGCAGGCTTTCGATGCCGGTTTCCGCATCGCGCCGCGCGACGAGCCAGTGGTCGGGTGCGCCGGCGTCCTTTGCCGTGGTCGTCATCGAGTGCCTCGTGCGTTATCGTCGCATGACGGAGCGTGACCGCGGGTCGCGGGAGGGCGGTGGCGGACGCGGATCATTCGTCGCTCGCTGCGCGTTCGTCGCGCGCATATTGCGCGGGCGGGCGGCCGACGTGGCGCGTGAACGCGACGCTGAAGGTGCTCGCGGAACTGTAGCCGACGCGCCCGGCGATCTCCGCGATGCGGCCCTCGTCGCGACGGAGCAGGTTTTTCGCGAGCGCCATGCGCCACGTGAGCAGGTATTCCATCGGCGCGACGCCGACCGCGCGGCTGAAGCGTTCGAAGAAGGTCGAGCGCGACAGCGCCGCTTCCTTCGCCAGCTCGACGATCGTCCACGGATGCGCGGGGCGTTCGTGCATCCGACGGAGTGCGGCGGCCAGCCGGCTGTCGGCGAGCCCGCGCACGAGGCCGGGCGACGCATCCGTGCCGGCCGAGAATCGCAATGCCTCGATCAGCAGCACTTCCACGAGACGCGACAGCACGAGTTCGCGCGCGGGCCGCTGCGCACGCGATTCGTCCCGCACCAGTTGCACGAGCGTGGTCAGGCGCGGCTCGCCGCGCACGTGCACGTATTGCGGCAGCAGCGACACCAGCAGCGCAGCGTCGGGCGAACTGAAGCTGCAATGGCCGGCCATCATGCGCGTGTCGACCGGGCGGTCCGCGTCGCCGATCCGGTATTCGCCGTTGTCGAGCACGACCGGGGCCGCCGTTTCGACACCCGGCGGCGGCAGTTCGACGCTGGATATCGAGACGCCGTAGGCAGCCGGAATCAACACGAAATCGCCGGGCAGCAGATCGATCGGCGGATGTCCGTCGATCGCGACGCGGCATCCGCCATCCAGGACCGCGCAATAGAACGGCTCGCCGGCGACCGTCCGGCTGATGCGCCAGGGGCTCGCGCCGTGAACCAGCTTGGAATACCGCGTGCTCGGCTGCAACAGCGTCACGACCTCGGCTAACGGATCGATCATCGCCGGACTCTCGCAAATGAAAATCGGATTTTAGATTGTAGCGAATACGGATCCGGCCATCTATCGTACGGACACATGCTCAACACGTCACAGGAGTGAGTTCGCATGAAGACCGTATTGATCACCGGCTGTTCCTCCGGCTTCGGCCTCGAGATTGCCCGCTATTTCCTGGCCCGCGACTGGCAGGTCGTCGCGACGATGCGTACGCCGCGCGAGGACGTGCTGCCGCCGTCGCCGAACCTGCGCGTGCTGGCGCTCGATGTCACGAATCCCGACAGCATCCGCGCGGCGATCGACGCCGCCGGCCCGATCGACGTGCTCGTCAACAATGCGGGTTTCGGCGCGGCCGCACCGGCCGAACTGATGCCGATCGACACCGTGCGCGCGCTGTTCGAGACCAACACGATCGGCACGATCGCGGTGACGGAAGCCGTGCTGCCGCAGTTGCGCCGGCGTGGGGCCGGCGTCGTCGTGAACGTCACGTCGAGCGTCACGCTGAAGGTGCTGCCGCTGCTCGCCGCGTATCGCGCCAGCAAGGCGGCGGTCAATGCGTACACCGAATCGATGGCGCTCGAACTCGCGCCGTTCGGCGTGCGTGCGCATCTCGTGCTGCCGGGGCGTGCGCCCGACACGCGTTTCGCCGACAACGCGCGCGCGCACATGCACGGCTTCGAGCACGAGGCTTATGCGGAATTTGCCGCGGCGGTCTTTGCGCGCATCGTCGACGAATCCGCGCCGGTCACCCATGCGCAGGACGTCGCCGAAGCGGTGTGGCGTGCGGCGACCGATCCGTCGAGCCCGATGCGCATGCCGGCCGGCGCCGATGCCGTCGCGTGGGCGGCGGAAGCGGGCTGATCGATCGCGCTTGCGCGGCGGGGGGAAGGGCGGTTACGACGCGCGTTCGATCGCCTGTTCCAGCAGCGACAGGCCGAGGTCGATCTCTTCCTCGCTGACGGTCAGCGGCGGCGCGATCCGGAACACGCCGCCCATGCCCGGCAACTGCACGATGTTCATGCTGAGCCCGAGATTCATGCATTCGCGCGTGATCTTCGCGCCGAGCCCGTCCGCCGGTTCCTTCGTGCGGCGATCCTTGACGATCTCGACGCCGAGCAGCAGCCCGCGTCCGCGTACGTCGCCGATGCAGTCGAAGCGTTCCATCAGGTCGAGCAGGCCGCGCCGGAGCCGGTCACCCATCACGTTCGCCCGCTCGACGAGCCCGTCGCGCTGCACGACGTCCAGCACGCGCAGGCCGACGGCCGCCGGCAGCGGGTCCGACACGTGCGTCGTGTAGAACAGGTAGCCGAGTTCGTGCGCGCGTTCCTCGATTGCCGCGGACGTCACCATCGCCGCGAGCGGCAGCCCGGCGCCGAGCGTCTTCGACAGCGTCAGGATGTCGGGCGTCACGCCGTCGCGCTGGCACGCGAACATCGTGCCGGTGCGGCCGACACCCGTTTGCGCCTCGTCGAGGATCAGCAGCATCCCGCGCTCCTCGCACTTGCGCTTGAGCGCCGCCATATACCCTTCCGGCAGCTCGATGATCCCGCCCGAGCTGAGGATCGGCTCCGCGATGAACGCCGCGAGGTTGCCGCTCGACTGGCGATCGATCAGGTCGAACGCGTAGTCGAGTTCGGCGAGGTAGTCGTAGGCGCCGTGGCGCTCGAAGCGCGGCCGGTAGGTGAACGGCGCCGGAATCGCGAACGAGCCGACGGCGGCCGGGCCGACGCCCTTGCGGCCGGCGCTGTACGTGGCCGACGCGGCCGCGCCGGTCATCCCGTGCCACGACTGCGCGAAGCCGACGATCTCGTACTTGCCGGTGACGAGCTTCGCCATCCGGATCGCCGCTTCGTTCGATTCCGCGCCGGTGCTGAGCAACAGCGCGCGATCGAGCCCGGCGGGCGTGACGTCGGCGAGGCGCGTCGCGAGGTCGACGACCGGCCGCGACAGCATCCCGCTGAACAGGTGGTCGAGCTTGCCCGCGTATTCGCCGATCACGGACACGATCTCCGGATGGCTGTGGCCGAGCACCGCGCTCATCTGGCCCGACGTGAAATCGAGGATCGCGCGGCCGTCCGCGTCGTACACGAAGCTGCCTTGCGCGCGCTCGATGATCATCGGCTCGAACGTGCCGCCGTAGCGGACCAGGTGCTGCGTGGCGTTGCGCCAGAAGGTCGGGTCATCGTTCAGGGACATCGGGCGTCTCCAGGAAGGGGCGGGGGGCGCTTGCAGTCTAGGCGCGCGTCTGGTTTGATGGAAACGAATAGTTCTAATGCAAGGTAGAAAAGGGGCTAATACCGTGGGACTTTCGCTCGAAATCGACCTGCTGCGCTCGTTCGTCGTGATTGCCGAGATGCGCGCGCTGAGCCGCGCGGCCGCGCGCGTCGGCCGGACCCAGTCCGCGCTCAGCCAGCAGATGAAGCGGCTCGAGGAGGCCGTCGACCAGCCGCTGTTCCAGCGTACCGGGCGCGGCGTGGTGCTGACCCATCCGGGCGAGCGGCTGCTGCTGCACGCGCAGCGCATCCTGCGGCTGCACGACGAGGCGATGGCCGACCTGTGCGGCACGGGGTTGTCGGGGACGATCCGCTTCGGCTGCCCGGACGATTACGCGGAGGTCTGGCTGCCGCCGTTGCTGCGGCAGTTTTCGAGCCAGCATCCGCAGGCGATCGTCGAGGTCGTGTGCGGGCCGACGCCGCGGCTCATCGAGCAGCTGGACAAACGCGCGGTCGATCTGGCGATGATTTCATTGCCGGACGATGGCGCGAACGACGACATCATTCGTCGCGAGCAACTGGTCTGGATCGGCTATCCGGGGCTGGAGCCCGCGCATTTCGATCCGTTGCCGCTGGCGCTGTCCGATCGCGACACGCTCGATCACCTCGCGGCCTGCGAGGTGCTGGATCGTGCGGGCCGCGATTACCGCGTCGCGTATGCGAGCAGCAGTCTCGCGGGGCTGATCGCGCTGGTGCGTTCGGGGCAGGCGTTCGCGGTGATGACGCAGACGGCGGTGCCGGCGGATCTGGCGATCGTCACCGGCGATCCGCGCCTGCCGCCGTTGCCGGCCGTGGGCATTACGCTGAAGTTCGATCGCAAGCGGCCGTCGCATCTGACGGCGGCGTTCGCCGAGCACATCCGGCTCACGCTGCCGCTGTTGTGATGCGCGCGGCCTGCGCGACGCAGTATCACTCGACCGTCGTCGAGGCCGACACTTTTGCCGAGCCGCGTGCGTCGGCATCCGCATCCGCCGCCGCATCGCGCACGCGGATCGCCGCTTGCATGCCCGACAACTTGAGTTCGGTCTCCTGATATTCGTTGGCCGGCTCGGAATCGGCGACGATGCCGCAGCCCGTGCCGGCACCGACGTGACGGCCGTGCAGAGCACGCGCGATCTCGCCGAGCTGATCGCGATGCGGTTGCGGCGGCGGGAGGCGGCGTATGCGGTGAAGGGGGATGATGCGCTGGCGTCGTGAGTGACGTGGCGTGCGTACGATTCCGGCTGTCCGTGACAGTCGGGAGCACGCGATTTCGCAGCACGGTGGTGCCCGGTTGCAGCCTGATGGGGGATCGAAAACAGCGGTGCGCGATTGCGCGGGATGATCGTCGATCGTTGCCGGAATGCGGTTGTCGCATGTCGCGCAACGACGAGAGAAGAAAACCTGGTGCCGACGGCGAGACTCGAACTCGCACAGCTTTCGCCACTACCCCCTCAAGATAGCGTGTCTACCAATTTCACCACGTCGGCACTGCAAGGGGCGCAATTCTAGCGCGACGTTGCGCGTTTGTGAAGGGGGTGTGACACATTGAAGGGATGCGCGCAGGCGATCCCGGTAGAATTCGGGCGATCGACCCGACGATCGTCGCAACCGCCACCCGTTTTCTTCGCGTGACACACACCCTCGAACAACTGCAGGCCGGCCAGCTCGCCGGCGCACGGCAACTCAAGCTCGCATGCGGGTTGACGGAATTCCCGCGCGAGATCTTCGATCTGGCCGACACGCTCGAAGTGCTCGACCTGACCGGCAATGCGCTCTCCGCGCTGCCGGACGACCTGCCGCGGCTGCACCGCCTGCGCATCCTGTTCGCGTCCGGCAACCGCTTCACCGCGTTCCCCGCCGTGCTCGGCGAGTGTGGGCAGCTCGACATGATCGGCTTCAAGGCGAACCGGATTCAAACGGTGCCGAGTGGATCGCTGCCGCGCGCGCTGCGCTGGCTGATCCTCACCGACAACGCAATCGACGCATTGCCGGCCGATATCGGCGATTGCTCGCGGCTGCAGAAGCTGATGCTCGCGGGCAACCGGCTGCGCGCGCTGCCGGCGGAGATGGCCGCATGCCGCGCGCTCGAACTGGTTCGCCTGTCCGCGAACCGGCTGGACGCACTGCCCGACTGGCTGCTGCGCCTGCCGCGCCTTGCGTGGCTCGCCACCGCAGGCAACCCGTTCGGCGCCGCGCCGGAAGCCGCGGCGTCGGCCGGGCCCGAGGTCGCGAACGTCGACTGGGCATCGCTGGCCTGCGAGCAGAAGCTGGGTGAGGGTGCGTCGGGCGTCATTTACCGCGCTCAATGGCGCGCGGACGGGCATCCGCCACGGGCGGTCGCGGTCAAGCTGTTCAAGGGCGCGGTGACGAGCGACGGCCTGCCGGATTGCGAAATGGCCGCGTGCCTGCACGCCGGCCGCCACCCGAACATGATCCCGGTGATCGGCAAGGTGAGCGGGCATCCGGACGGCACGCACGGCCTCGTGATGGAACTGGTCGATCCCGCGCTCACGAACCTCGCCGGGCCGCCGAGCTTCGCGACCTGCACGCGCGACGTGTATGCGGCCGACGCGCGATTCGAGCCGGCCGCAGCGGTGCGGATCGCGCATGGCATCGCGTCGGTCGCGGGCCATCTGCACGCCCGCGGCATCATGCATGGCGACCTGTACGCGCACAACATCCTGCACGATGGCGAAGGCGGCGCGCTGCTCGGGGATTTCGGCGCGGCGTCGCTCTATGGCGTGGACGATTGCACACGCGCTATGGCGTTCGAACGGATCGAGGTACGGGCGTTCGGCCATCTGCTCGGCGAGTTGCTCGAGCGATGCGAGCCGGGCACGTGGGCCGGCCGAAACGCGCTCGATGCGCTCGCGGTGGCCTGCCTGAATGAAGACGTCGATGCGCGGCCGTCGTTCGGCGAGATCGCGTCCGAGCTGGCCGCACACACGCGCTGACGGGTGTGCGTCGGCTCAGGCCTGACGCGCAGTCAGCAGCCTGATCCCCAGCCCGACGAACAGCAGCCCGCTGGCGCGCTTGAGCGCACGCACCGAGCGGCTCATGCCGAAGCCGCGATGGAATCGGCGCACACCGGCCGAATAGACGCTGTGAACGATCACCACCGTGCACGCGATCGTCGCGTACATCACGACGAACTGCAGCGCGAGCGGGCGCTCGTGCACGATGAACTGGGGCATGAATGCCGACAGGAAGATCATCGTCTTCGGATTGCTGCCCGATACGAACAGCGCTTCGCGGAACAGTTTCCCGCGGTCGGGCGCGGCGATCTCCTCCGCCCCGGTCGAAGCGGCGGTCTTGCGGTCGCCGCGCAGTTGCCGGGTACCCAGGAAGATCAGGTACGCGGCGCCGACCACCTTCATCGCGACGAACAGCGGCGGCATCGCGGCCAGCACCGCGCCGACGCCGAGCGCGACGAGTACCACGACCACCCCTTGCGCGACGAGGTTGCCCGCGATCGTCGCGGCCGTGCCGTGCGTGCCGTAGCGCACCGTGTTGCGGATGACGAGCAGCACGTTCGGCCCCGGCGACAGCGTCGTGGCGAGATAGGCTGCGGCAAACAGCATCCAGGTCTGAATGGACATGCGGCGCTCCGAGAGGCGGTTCCGGCGGTCGGGATGAAGCGATGATGCCACGCCAATAATGGGCGCAGGCTCGCGCCGGAACCGCGCCGTCGCGGTGCGTCAGCTCGCGTCGCGCATGCAGTACGCCGGGATCGACGGCGGTGTGTCGATCGCGGCGGGCCGCGTCATCCACGCGATCCACCCGGCCCATATCCCGCAGACGATCAGCACGGCGACGTTCAGCGGCGTCCGGTAGCGGACGATCAGGTCGGCCAGCGGCAGGCGATGTTTCATGTGCATCTCCTTCGATCGGGGGCGGTAGTCGTTACTGGCCGGCGTAGGTCGGCGCCTTGGCGTCGCAGGTCACGGACACCGTCGAGCCGTCTGCGAAATGCAGCCGGAACGGTACCTTCGCACCGGGCGCGACGGCCTGGCGCGGTTGCTCCAGCATCACGTGATAGCTCTTCGGCTTGAAGGTCACCGTGCCATGCGCGGGCACTTCGACGGCGTCGACATGGACCATCTTCGCGGTGCTGCCGCTCGTCTGCGTTTCATGCAGCATCGCCATCCCGTACGCCGGCGAGTCGAGGCCGGTCAGCGTGATTGGCGCGTCGCCGTCGTTCTTCAGCGTGAAGTAGCCGGACGACGGCACGGTTGCCGGCATCGCGCGAATCCAGCAGTGTTCTGCCTGCACGGCCGGCGCGGCGAACGTGGCGGGGGCTTGCAGCGCCAGCAGTGCGAACAGCAGGCTAGTCGGAATCGAGCGCTTCATGGTTGGTTCTCCTGATGGGTAGATGCAGCGGATAAGGGGGGACGCGGCCGGGGCGGATCGCCGGTGCGCATCGCGGACCTCATTTCAGCGTGAACGCGTAATGGCCTTGCGTGCGATGGCCGTCGCTGGCCACCGCGATCCACGCGACCGTGTACGTGCCGGCCGTCAGCTGGGTCAGCGCGACCTGCATGCGCTTCCGGTTGCCTGCATCGACGGACGATTTTCCGTCGACGACCGATTGCCCGTGGCTGTCGGTGACGGCGATCGAGCTGAAAGCGGGCTCGAGCGCTTCGCGGAAGCCGATCGTGACCGCGTGCGGCGCGCTCGAAAGCGTGGCGTCGGCAGCCGGTTCCTGAGTTTTCGGGAGCGCGTGGGCGTTGGCAGCCTGGATGGCGACGAAGCCAAGGGCGGCAAGCGCGCCGTGAACGAAAGAGGAGGTTTTCATGGTCGAGTGTGCGAGTGACGAATCGGATGGAACAACACGGATTCGACGGACGGATGCACGCGTTCCTTCGCAGCAGCACCGAGGGCCGTTGGCGTCAGCGCGAACGTGCGCGACCGGACGTTCGCCCGCGAGCGAATGTCGGCGCGGCAGTCCGAACCGGAAGCAGCCAACCGCACGCACGGCACGACGCCGCGCGCATGACGGTGACACATGACCGTCCTTCGAAACGTGACAGGTCGCGCACGCCGGCGGCGTGTGCGGGCCACGCAATGCCTTAGGGCATCACGGGCATTGACGACGAATCAGGACGAGAACGGCGGGGCGCGTGGTTGCGCGGCCGTGAGCGGCAGCGCGCGGCGCAGGCTGTCGAAGCGGGTCGCTTCGCGATGCTGAATGACGTGCACGTTGGCCGCGAACGTCAGTTCGGGCGCCGGCAGTGCAGGTGTGTGAGCAAGCAGGCTGCAATAGCCGCATGCCTGGAGGTGGGCCGTCAGGCTCTTCCGCGACGCATCGGCGGCGCGCTCGCCTATGGCCGGCGCGGCCGAGCAGTAGCCGGCCAGCAGCGTCTCGACGCGCTGCTGCGTCGTCAGTGCCTGCGAGATCGTCGGCGCGAGCGCCGTCATCAGGATGGCGAGCATCCCGATCAGACTGCCGATCTTCCGGAGGCGACGACTCAGCATGCGATGCGCGGTGACGTACAGGCGACGGTGGAGCGGATTATGCCACGCACGTCGATGCGTATGTCGGCCCGGACCTGCGGCGTGGCGGCGCGCTACGCGTGTTTCGCCAGGTATTTCGTGATCAGCGTCATCTGCGCGGCCCAGCCGTGGTCGTTCATCTCGCGCGCCTTCGCGCGGCGCGTTTCGATCAACTGGTCGAAGCCCGTTTCGGTGACCGTGAGCAGCGTGCCGCCGGCCTGTGCGGCGAGCGTGAACGTGACGAGCGTCATCGGCTCGGACGAGTAATCGAAATTCGGGTCGATCGCGAACGGATGCCAGCGAAACGAGAACAGTTGCTTCGGCTCGAGTCGATCGACGACGATTTCGAACACAGTGCCCGCGTAGGGCTCTTGCGCCTTGGCGACGTCGTCGTCGACGCGGGTCGGCGTGATGAGGCCGAACAGCGGCTGGCCGGCCGCGAACGGCCCGTCGAACGTGACGCCGAACCACAGGCCGAATTCGCCGGAATTGCTGACGGCTTCCCACACCCGGTCGGGCGACGCGTTGAGCTGGGCCTGTTTTTCGATGCGATCGGTTTGCTGGGTCATGACGTTCTCCGCTCGGGATCAACCTCCGCTGGACGGCACGCGCGAGCGCGCCGCGTCTAGTCGAGCATGACCGCGTCGGGCACGTCGAGCACGAGGTCCGACGTCGCGACGGCCACGCACGGCAGCGTAAAGCCGTCGGCCTTTTCCTCGCGGCTCAGCCCCGGCCATTCGATCGTGTAGCGTACGCTGCCGCTGACGATCCGGCAAAGGCAGCTTCGGCACGTGCCGTTGCGGCACGAGCGTGGCAGCGACACGCGCGCGAACGCGGCGGCTTCGAGCAGCGTCAGCGAATCGGGCGCGTCGAAGGTCGCGCCGAGCGGCTCGATGCGCACGAGGGGCAGGTGTTCCGGATCGGTCATGGCGGAGGCAGAGGCGGGCGGCGGTTCGGCGGCAACGCGCCAAGCATACCCGAACGTGCTGGCGGCCGGCGCCGGCCGGCGGCCGGCGTCAATGCCGGCGCAGGTGCCGGTACACGGTATTGCGGGCGAGACCGAGCTCGCGCGCGGCCGCCGATACGTTGCCGCCATGTCGCGCGAGCACGGCGTCGATCACCGCGGCCTGGTGGCTTTGCAGCGTCGTGCCCTCGCGCGTGCCGGCCGATGCGGCCGGCGCCTCGGTGGCGGGCGCCGCCGGTGCGTCGTCGCAATCGAGCCAGAAATCGTCGGGCAAATGGGCGAGCGTGATTTCCGCTTCGTCTTCGGCGAGCATGCCGGCCGTGCGCAGCACGTTGGTCATCTGGCGCAGGTTGCCGGGCCAGCGGTGGCGCGTGAACGCGTCGAGCACGTCGGCCGCGATGCGGCGCGGCATCGGTTCGCTGCGCGCGAGCCGCGCGAGAATCCGCTCGACGAGCGCGGGCAGGTCGGTGCGTGCGGCGAGCGCCGGCAGCGTGACCGCGAGCCCGTTGATCCGGTAGAACAGGTCTTCGCGGAACGTGCCTTCCGCGATCATCGCGCGCAGGTCGCGATGGGTCGCGCAGACCACCCGCACGTCGACCGGCACCGCGCGCGCACCGCCGAGCGGCATCACCGCGCGTTCCTGCAGCACGCGCATCAGCCTGACTTGCTGCGCGAGCGGCATGTCGCCGATTTCGTCGAGAAACAGCGTGCCGCCGTCGGCCTGCACGATCTTGCCGGGGCTGCCGCGTTTGCGTGCGCCGGTGAATGCGCCGTCCTCGTAACCGAACAGCTCGGCCTCGATCAGCGAATCGGGCAGCGCCGCGCAGTTGACCGCGACGAACGGGCCGTCCGCGCGCGGCGATGCCTGGTGCAGCGCACGGGCGAGCCACTCCTTGCCGGTGCCGGTCTGGCCGAGGATCAGCAGCGGCAGGTCGCGCCCGCGAATCTTCGCGACGCGTTCGAGCACGGCGGCCATGCGCGCGTCGCCGGTGTCGAGCGTCGCGAACGTGATCGTGTCGGGGTCCGGCGTGCGCACCCGTGCGGCGGGCGCGGGCGGCGTGACGGCGACGGTGGTCTTGTGTGCTTCCGCGAATTCGCAGCGCGCCAGCACGCGGACGCCGGTCGACAGCGTGAGGCGGAACATCGCACCGGGTGCGCGTGCCGCCTGCTGCGCGAGCTGGCTGAAGCGCATGCCGAACAGTGCGTCGCTGGCCTGATGTTGCAGTGCGTCGAACGATGCGCCGAGCTGAAATTGTGCGCTGCGGTTCGCGGCGATCAGCCCGCCGTCGGCGCCGAAGGCGACGAGCCCGGCGAACAGCGAATCGACGCATTCCTCGTGTGCATGAAAGCGCAGCCGCAACGCTTCCGCGCACTGGTTCGCGAACAGGTGGTTCTCGATCAGTTGCGCTGACATCCTCACGAGCGCCAGTGTATGCGGGCTCGAGCCGCGCGGGTCGCCGCTGACGTCGAGCGTGCCGAGCGTGCGGCCGAACGGGTCGAAGATCGGCGCGCACGAGCAGGTGAGGATGTGGTTGGCGCGCAGGAAGTGCTCGGAGCCATGCACGGCGACGGCCTGGCCCGATGCGAGCGCGGTGCCGATCGCGTTGGTGCCGCGAGCGCCTTCCGCCCACGACACGCCGGTACACAGTGCGACGCGGTTGGCTTTCTCGATGAAGTCGGCGTCGCCGATGCTGTGCAGGATCACGCCGTCGGCGTCGGTCAGCAGCACGAGGCTTTGCGTGTCGGCGATCTGCGCGTGGAGGTTCTCCATCACCGGGCGCGCGTGCGAGAACAATGCGTGATTCGTGTCGAGCAGTTCACGTAGCGCGAGGCGCGACAGCGGCGAGAAATCCGGGCGTTCGTGCGCGCGCAGGCCGACCGCGGTCGAACGCGCATGCGCCTGCGCGAGCAGGTCGGTGCGACCCGCGGTGGCGGGCAGCACGAAGGGTTGCGGCATGACTTGTCTCCTGTCGACAGCAGTTAGCGCTTTAGCGGTTACTGCTGTCCCATGCTTCGCGGTCGACAGCAGTTAGCGCTTTAGCGGTTACTGCTGTCCCATGCTTCGCGGTCGACAGCAGTTAGCGCTTCAGGCCTTACTGCGTGTCCCATGCTTCGCGATCGAGCCCGGTGAGCATTTCGACACTCACTCAGGCCCCATGCTCCTCGAAATCGGCCGATCCGGCGCACGCCCACGCACCGTAATCCTCTACGGATTCTCGCTTTCGCGTGCGGCGCACCATCGGTGTGCGAACGGCAACCATCCGGGTACGCATCATCATACAAGCGCCGCGTACGAAGCGCGACCGCGAACAAAATCCCCTTGCTTTTAAATGCCCGCCTGCAATGATGGAAATGGAACACGCACGCGCCGTGTTCCGCATTGCAACATGCATGCGACGCGACATGCATCCGTTCGGGAGACGCATCATGGTTCGGACGGAACTGAGAGTCGTGCTGGCGGCCATCGCCACCTTCATCATGCTGGGCGGCATCGCCGTGGCGATCCACGGGCTGCTGTTCGATCTGACCGATGCGGTGCGATACGGGGCGGCCGCGATTGCGGTGGGCGCCACGACGGCTGCCATCGCGCTCAACGTCTGGCCGAACGACCCTCACTGACGCCGGTTTCCGAAACGGTGCCGGATGCCGCGCTGATCTGATGAAATGCGCGTCGGAACGACGCACGCGGAATATTTGTCTCCTGCGCGAAACCGTCTAAAGTGGAAATCAACCGGCATGCATTGTCCGCGCCTATCCCCGCGGGCGGTGCCTCCGCCGGCGAGCCCGCGTACACTTCGTCCGGCCGGTAGCGGACGACGGACGCGGTCATTCGTTTTCTACCGGTCGAGGCGGCTCCCATGCAGATCCATTTCACGAACGAGAAGCCCGAGTATTCGGGGCGCGACCTGATGCTGGCGTTCACGGCGTTGGTCAATGGCGAGCGGGTCCAATGTCAGATCACCGCCGAGGCGCTGGAAGATCACTTCGGCGCGGCGTCGCCGCGCTTCGAGGACATGGTCGGCGCATTCGACCAGCACCGCGACCGTATCGAGGCGGCTGCACGACGCCTGCTGTCGGAGACGCGCGCACAGTGCGTGACGCTGCGCAGCGGCTACGTCCGCTTCTACGAGGCCAACTGGCGCGGATGATACGACGTTCGTCCGGCGGCGCACGTCGCTGAACGCTGCGCACGCGCAGACGTTGCCTTTCACGCAATGCCGTTCGGTGGGGCCGGGCGGCATTTTCGTATGCGGGCCGCACCGGATTGCCCGACCATCGGCGTGGCCGTACGTGTCGGTTCGTCAGGATCGCAGAAGAATCGTGTGAAAACGAGAAACGCCACCCGCAGGTGGCGTTTTTTCATCGTGCATCATGCCGCGCGCCGAAGCGCCGCCGTCATTCGCTGCCGAGATAGAAGAAGCGGAACAGGAACACGGCTGCGATGAGCCACACGATCGGCTTGACCGAGCGGGCCTGGCCGGTCAGCAGCTTAAGGCCGCCGTACGCGATGAAGCCGAATGCCACGCCGTTCGCGATCGAGTACGTGAACGGCATCAGCAGTGCGGTCAGCGCGGCCGGCACGGCTTCCGTGGCATCGTCCCACGGCACCTCGACCATCTCGCGCAGCATCAGGCACGACACGTACAGCAGGGCCGGTGCCGTCGCGTAGGCCGGCACGACGCCGGCGAGCGGCGCGATGAACAGGCACGCGAGGAACAGCACCGCGACGGTGATGGCCGTCACGCCCGTGCGGCCGCCGGCCTGCACGCCCGACGCGCTTTCGATATACGCGGTGGTCGACGACGTGCCGAGCACCGAGCCCGCGACGATTGCCGTGCTGTCGGCGAGCAGCGCCTTGTTCAGGCGGTTCATCTTGCCTTCGACGAGCAGGCCCGCGCGGTTCGCGACGCCCATCAACGTGCCCGTCGCGTCGAACAGCTCGACGAGGAAGAACACGAGGATCACGTTGATGATGCCGGTCGACAGCGCGGCGCCGATGTCGAGCTTGAACAGCGTCGCGTCGATCGACGGCGGCGCGGAGAACACGCCGTGGAACTGGTTGTCACCGAAGAAGAACGACAGGACCGTGACGCCGATGATGCCGATCAGGATCGCGCCGCGCACGCGCAGGTGGTCGAGCGTGACGATCGTGAAGAAGCCGACGATCGCGAGGATCGTGTCGTGCTTGTGCAGGTCGCCCAGCGTGACGAGCGTGGCCGGGTTGCCGACGATCACACCCGACGTCTTCAGCGAGATGATGCCGAGGAACAGGCCGATACCCGCGGTGATCGAGATCCGCAGCGATTTCGGAATGCCGTTGACGATCGCCTCTCGCACGCGGAACAGCGTGACGAGCAGGAACAGGCAGCCGGAGATGAACACCGCGCCGAGCGCCGCCTGCCACGTGAAGCCCATCCCCTTGACGACCGTGTACGCGAAATACGCGTTCAGGCCCATGCCGGGCGCGCATGCGATCGGGTAGTTCGCGTACAGCCCCATGATGAGCGACGCCAGCGCCGCGACGAGGCAGGTCGCGACGAACACGGATTCCTTCGGCATGCCGGCGTCGCCGAGGATCGCGGGGTTGACGAAGATGATGTAGGCCATCGTCAGGAACGTGGTGACGCCCGCGAGTATTTCGGTGCGGAAGTCGGTGCCGGCTTCAGCGAAGCCGAAATACCGCTTGATGGATTCCATGAAGGCGTTTCTCCGGTCGGTTGTCGTGTTGCTTGTTGTGCCGAATTGTTGTAAAGGCAGCGCGGCCGGCTTACTGTAACCAGCCACTATTGCCCGGCTATCGGCGGATTGTAATAGCGCGGATAGCTCGGACGATATAGTTGGAGGGCACGATCGAAAGATCGATCGGCTGCCTGCGCGCGAACGGTCTGGCAGCCCGGGCGCGCGACGAAGGCGCGCATTTTACCGGTTCGGGCGGAACGGGCCGGAAGAAATGGCTGAAACGGGAGCGGGAGCGCGAACGACGCCGGCCGATGCGTGCGCAACGGCGTGCAGGACGGCACGCGCGGTGGATCACGCGGCGTGGGTGCGGGATGATGACATCCGACTGAAACGGAGCGCCCGCATGCTGCACGCACGCGGGGCAGGCAGCGTGCGCGCGAACGCACGTGCGCGGCCGGTACGGATGCCCGGCAGCGGCGTGCGGCGGCCATTCGTCAGTCCAGGCGGGTGCAGATATCGGGCTATCGTGCGCCGAAGCCGTCCCGCCCGCAACTGTCATATCGTGATGCGGGGGCGACTGTGGTTTCTGTGTAAAAGATTGCAAGACCCCATCGCATAAACCGGCAAGTCTTTCTAGGATAGATACACCGCGCATGCACACGCCGGCCGGTAATTGCCGACGCGGGGGAGTCGCAGTCCGTGCAGGCCAGGCGGTGAGGTGCGGTCAAGGCCGTTGCGTGTTCGGGCAGGCACGGCCGCTTGCGATTGCCCGATGCGGGTTCGTCCGTAATCACGGAGGTCAGCATGTTGAACTGGATCAGCCGTTGGGCGATGCGACACGCCCCCACGCCGGAAAAAACCGCTGCGTCGATGCTCGTGACGGCGCGCATGGAACTGTTCGCTGCCGAACAGCGCGTCATCGACGCGAAATTACAAGCGGATTACTGGCGCACACGTGTGTCATTCCTGGAAGAGGTGCAGAAGCAGGGCATCGATCCGTGGGTGACCTCGCAGGCAGCGCAACGTCCCGACCTCGAGTCCACTCCCCGAAGCACGGGCCCGCGTCTCGCCGCCAGCACCTGATGCACCTGCTGCATCCCGTCGCTGCGCACGGCGCGCGATCGGTCGCGGCACGCACCGGCGTGCCGCGTCATTCGATGCGCACCTGCGGCGCGTTACGCCGCGGGTGCGTCCGTTTTCGGTCGCGGCCGTTCCGCGTCCCGCGTGCCTGACGGCACGTCGCTCATCCACTCGTTCCCCCCGCCCCGAAGAGCAAACGTTGCACTTGCGCGAGCATGCGCCTGACGCGCTCGCCGCGACGCACGTATGCGGTCGTGAGCGTCGCTTCGGCCGACCGGCCGGCGTCGGTGCCGAGCCAGATGCGCTCGCCGCGTGCGATGCGCAGCACGTCGCCGGGCTGCACCCAGTAGTCGTCGACGCACGGCGGGCGCGTGACCCACAGCGCCGCGCCATGCGCGCGGAGCTCCGCGTCCCGCGGCGCGCGCCACGTCAGCGTCGTACGCGGCGCGACCGGGAAACGGATCACGACAGTCGGTAACGCGATCGTGCCGGCGCGGCACCGATCGGGACGGTCAAACAGCGGGCTTGCCTGGTCCATCGTCTTCTCCATTCAGTGAGCCGGACGGATGACGCGCACCAGAACAAAAAGGCCTCATCCGTTTCCGGTGAGGCCTTGTGTGACATGCGGTACTGCTCGACTGCTAACGCACACGCGCCTCCCGTGAACCATTCTTTCGAATGTTCATCGAGAAATGAATCGCGACGGCGATGGGCGTGTATGTAGGCATGCGAACGAGTTTGTCTGTGTGGAACGACGTTGTCAACGATAATTTTCGGGATAGGCGAGGGTGATGCATCGACGTGCTCGCCTGGCATTGCGTGACGCCGCTGCGTACCCGCATCGACTGCGTAGCGGCGCTTTCGTCAAGATCGACTTCGACACCGCTCACTTAGCAAGCTGCGCATTCGTGCGAGCACATGCGCGAGCCACGCGCCGCGACTCATCGCATACGCGGTCGTGATCGATGCTTCGGCGGGGCGGTCGTCGTCGGTGCTCATCCAGATGCGATCGCCGCGCCGCACGCGCAGTACGTCGCCGGTTCGTATCCAGTAATCGTCGACGCTGCCCAGCCGCGTGACCCACAGCGTCGCATCGTGCACGCGGATCTCGGCATCGTTGTGCGCGCACCATGTCAGCGTCTTGCGCGGCGCGACCGTGAATTGCATCACGACCCGCGGCAATGCGATCGCATCGGTGCGGCACCGATCGGGGCAGACAACCAGCCGGCTTGCTTGGTCCATCGTCATCTCCATCCGTTGAGCCGGGCGGGATGACGCGCACCAAAACAAAAAGGCCTCATCCGTTTCCGGCGAGGCCTTGTGACATGCGCAACTGAATCTCGATGCTAACGCACAAGCGCCTCCGGTGATCGCCACGGGTGGGCGTTCACTCGGTTTTTATGCGCGATGGCGGCGGGCTTGAGCATAGGCATGCGAACGAGTGTGTCGTGGCAGCGCAGCAATGTCAACGGATATTTCGAGATGCGTGGCGGTCACGCGTCGCGTTGCGCGAGCCCGTTCACGAGCAGCTCGGACAGCAGGCCCGTCATCCCTTCCGGGTGCGTGGCCGCACGCGCCTTGAGCTGTTCGACGAGATCGGCGTTGAGCTTGCAGGCGAACGGCACGAGGCCCTGTTCCTGGTCGAGCTTACGCTGCGCGCGGCGGTCGAGCTTGGCTGCGTCGTCGGCACCCTTGCCGAAACGCGCGGAGCTGGATTGCTTCAGCGCGTGCGTCAGCTTGAGCGCCTTGTTCTTTTCGAGATCGGTTTTCTTCATGGCCATCGCGGCACCTCCGGGAAATGAAGCCGCGATTGTACGCATTTCGGCGGACGACGCCCGCCGAGCCGGCAGGAAACCCGTTCAGGCGCCCTTCGTCGTGCCCCAGTTGCCGCCGTGCGCGGCCGCCTGCGCGGCCGGCGAGCGGGCGAGATAGGCGAGCGCCTGTTCGGTCGAGCCTTCGTGGTGCGGCGTATAGCCCGGCTTGAAATAGCGCAGCGCCGCGCCGATCACCTTCCAGAACGACGGCAGGTGCCCGCGCCGCGAGCCTTGCCACCACGCGAGCACGAAACCCGGGTAGCGGCCGGCGGCCGGGTCGCGCCGGTACATGAACTTCGCGCCGGTCGTGATGTAGTAGAGCAGCAGCAGGATCACGAACGCCATGTGCACGCAGCGTTCCGGATAGGTGCCGCCCAGGTGCCGGTAGATGTCGAACGCGACCGTGCGGTGCTCGACTTCCTCCGCGCCGTGCCAGCGCAGCAGGTCGACCATCGTCGGGTCGGCTTTTCCTTCGTCGAGCCCGTGCGCGTTGAGCACCCAGTTGCCGAGATAGCCGAAGAAATGCTCGAGCGACGCGATCACCGCAAGCTGCTGGCGCAGCCAGAAACGCGTGTGGCCGATCTTCAGCCCGAGCGGCTGTTCGCCGAGCACGCGCGTGAAGAGGCGATTGAGCTTCTGCGTGAACGGTTTTGTGTCGATCCCGTGCCGGTCGTAATAGTGCTTGAGCACGCCGCCGTGCGAACGCGAATGCACCGCTTCCTGCCGCAGGAAACCTTCGGCCTCGTCGCGCAGGCGCGCATCGGTGATCAGCGGCAGCGCCTTGTTGTACACGCGGCAGAACCACAGCTCGCCTTCCGGGAACAGCAGATTCAGCGTGTTGATGATGTGCGTGCTGCCCGGGTCGTTCGGCACCCAGGTAATCGGCGTGTCGCTGAAGTCGAACTTCACGTGCCGGGCCTTGATCTTGTGATAGTCGGCGGTATCGGTCATGTCTGTCTCCCTGTGCGGCGCGATGCGCCGTCAATGCGATGCCATGCTGACGCGGGCGATCATCCGGCCGAGCCACGGCATGAAGCGGCCGACGAAGCGCATCGCGTGCGCCTCGCCGCCGACCGCGACGACGGGGCGGTTGCGCAGTACGCCGTCGACCATCGCCTGCGCGACGGTTTCGGGTTTCAGGCCGCGCATCTGGTACAGCTTCGTCGCGCGCTTGCGCAGCCGCGCTTCGTCCTGCGCATTGGCGCCCGCGTATTGCGTCGACGCCATGATTCCGGTCTCCGCGAAACCGGGGCACACGGCCGTCACGCCGATGCCTTGTTCCGCGAGTTCCGCGCGCATGCATTCGCTGAGCATCAGCACGGCGGCCTTCGTCGTCGCATACGCGGGCAGGTCGCGCGACGGCCCGAACGCGGCGGCCGAGGCGGTGTTGACGATGTGCCCGCCGGTGCCGCGCGCGGCCATCTGCCGCGCGAACAGCCGCGAGCCGTGGATCACGCCCCACAGGTTCACGTGCAGGATGCGCTCCCAGTGCCGCGCGCTCGTATCGAGGATGCCGCCGGCCATGCCGATGCCCGCGTTGTTGATCACGACGTCCGCGCCGCCGAGTTCGCTGCCGACCCACGTCGCCAGCGCTTCCATTTCATCGGCGGACCCGACGTCGACGCGCTTCGCGTGCGCTTGCGCACCGGTGAGCCCGATCAGCAGCGCGGTGCGTTCGGCGCTCGCGAGATCGATGTCGCACGCGACGATCGTCGCGCCTTCGCGGGCGAATGCGAGCGCCGCGCAGCGGCCGATCCCGCTGCCCGCGCCGGTCACCACCGCGACCTTGCCGCTGAAACGGCCGCTCGTGGCGCGGCGGCGCGCGTTCGCGAGCGCGGGCGGTTCGTTGCCCGATTCGACCGCGTCGATCAGTTGCTCGGCGAGCGCCGCGAAGCGTGTCGGATCGGCGAGCGGCAGCCAGTGGCCGGCCGCGACTTCACGGCGGTAGTACTGCGGCACCCAGCGCGACAGGTTCTCGGACAGCGCCGGGCTCACATATTTGTCGCCGAGCGGCACGATCGTCTGCACCGGCGCATGCGCGTAGCGTTCGCGCGGCGCGAACAGGCAGCGGATGAAATTCGCGCGATAGAGGCGCACGCCGCGCGCGCCGTCGTCGGCTTGCGTCGGGCGCGGCATGGCGGGCGTCTTCTCGAGCCGGCGCAGCAGGCGCGGCCACGCGCGGCCGAGCCACAGCCGCCAGCCGAGCTCGGGGATGAACGGCAGGTGGAACAGGTACACGTACCACGACCGCACGAGCTGGCCGCCGAGCTTGCCGAGCGACGCGGGCGTCGGGCGCAGCACGCGTTCGCGCAGCCAGAAACCGACGTGGTCGAGGCACGGCCCCGAGCACGACGTGTACGAAGCGATCCGGCCGGCGAGGCGCGGATCGGTGACGAATTCCCAGCCCTGGATCGAGCCCCAGTCGTGCGCGATCAGGTGCACGGTGCGGCCGGGGCAGAGCGCGTCGATCACCGCGACGAAGTCGTCGGTCAGCTTCGCGAGGTGGTAGTCGGCCGTGCGCTTCGGCACGCCGGACAGGCCCGCGCCGCGCACGTCGTACGCGATCACGTAGTGCTTGCGCGCGAGCAGCGGCGCGACGTGCTGCCAGACACTGCTGTCGTCGGGGTAGCCGTGCACGAGCACGACCGGCGAGCGGGCCGGGTCGCCCCAGGTCTTGACCGCGAGCGTCAGGTCGCCGGAGGCGACCGCCGTTTCGCTGTGAACCGATTCGAACAGGGCCAGCGGCGCTTCGTCGGAAAGAGGCTGCATCGTGAGTCCGTTGTTCAGGGAGTCGGGAGGAAGGGCGCGTTCGGGTCAGGCAGCGGCCGGCACGGTCGCGACGGCCTGCAGCCGCTCGGCCTGGCGGCGCTGCCAGCGGCGCACGTGCGGCAGGTCTTCGTCGAGCCAGTACGCGTCGTCTTCGGTGATGACGAGCAGCTCTTCGAATTTCGCCCCGACGCCGGCGAAGCCGAGATGCGGCTCGACGGCCCACAGGCCAGGCACCGGCGCATGCTCGGAGCGGCGGTCGATCGACCACAGCGGCGACCAGCCCTGCTGTTTCGCCGCGCGGCCCTGGTCGAGCAGCAGGTTGCGCGTCGCGTTCAGCCCGAAGCGCGCGACGAAGCGCGGCTTCGACAGCTTGTGGATCTTCGCGACGCGATGCGCGAGCACCTTGAACGGATAGGCCTTGTGGCGCGGCTCGACGCCCTGGCGGCGGCACAGCGCGTCGACTTCCTGCGCGACCTCGGCCATCGGCCGGCGTGCCTTCACGAGCCGCACGATCATGTCGCGGTGGTCCATGAGGTCGTCCTGCAACTGTTCGAGGATCGGGTTGTGGCCGAGGCAGTGCGCGTAGCCGACGTCGGCCACGATGCCGTCGAGCACCGGCGCGACGTCGAGGATCACCGGCATGTCGGTTTCGAGCTGGCGGTTGCTCGGGAAGAACGCGAGATTGAAGCCGCCCAGGTGCTTGAGGCCCGAAAAGCCTTCGAACGCGGTGCGGTCGCCGAACCACGCGAACGGCTTGTGCAGCCAGTCGTGCACGCCGTTGTCCTGCAGCCATTCGGTCAGCAGGCGCGCGGCTTCCTTTTCGGTGATGCCGGGGTAGAGCATCGCGCCGACGGTTTCGACGCAGCGGTACGCCAGCTGCTGGACCGCGCGGAATTGCGGCAGCTCGTCGAGGTGGACTTCCGGCAGCGGGGGATGGTCGGCCATGATGCGTCTCCGTTGGGGGGGGCTGATCCGGAATGCGCCCGCGCCGGCGTCACCGATGCGGGTTATTCAGTCAGCATTTAATGTGTCATTGAGCGATGTAATGATCATAGACGGTTCCGGGACGCGCGCCAGCCCCCAAGGGTGAGGATTTGTCCTAATGAAGGGCCGAAGTGGAGTGGAAACTCTAGATTTCCGGAAGTTGGGCCGGACGGCCCCCGGCGCACCCGTCCGGGTCGGCGGGGCACGGGCCGGGATCGTCACGCGCCGTCTGCCGGCACCGGCCCGATGGCCGCGCGCGCGGCCGCCTGGCGACGGCGCGACATGTCGCGCCGGATCAACTCCCCGTCGTGTCGCGGCGCGACGCTGTCAAATTGCCGAAATAATTTCGTCACATCATTCGCCCCCGGTTCGGAGCCGTCCCGGCTTCGCCGCGCCGATCAGCGGCCGGTGCGCGGTGAGCCGCGCGGGATAGCGACTGAAACCGATTCGACATTTCCAGGGAGAGAGACCATGCAACGCCGCCAGTTCATGAATACCCTTGCCGCGGCGACCGCCGCGACATCGCTGCTGCTCAAGGCCGGCACGGCCGGCGCGAAGAGCGCCGCCGTGCCGGATGCGCTGGACCCGGGCCGCTGGTCGCCGTTCAACGCCGCGCGCCTGCAGGCGGTGCTCGACCAGCATGGCGTCGCGAGCGCGCACTACGACGACAAGCGCCGCCCGTACGCGGTGTTCGACTGGGACAACACGTGCATCATGAACGACTGCGAAGAGGCGCTGCTGATGTACCAGATCAACCATCTGCAGTACAAGCTGACGCCGGCCGAATTCGTCGACGTGATGTGGAAGGACGTGCCGAAGGGCGCCTTCATGAAGGACTACGCGACGGTGGACGGCAAGCCGGTGACGATGGAAGACCTCGCGGCCGACATCGAATCCGACTATCGCTGGCTCTACGCGAACTACCAGGGATTCGGCGGCGACAAGAGCCTCGACGAGATTCGCGAGACCGATCAGTTCAAGGATTTCCGCGCGAAGCTGTACTTCATGTACGACGCGATCTGCGACACGCATCCGCTCGAGATCGGCTACAAGTGGATCATCTATTTCTACAAGAACATGACGACCGCCGAGCTGCAGGCGATGGCGGAAGCGTCGAACAACTACGGCATCGGCGACGCGTTGCGCAAGGTCCGCTACGAAAGCCCGAAGACACTGCCGGGCAAGGCCGGCGTGGTGGCCGACACGCATTTCCACGGCATTCGCATTCACGAGGAAATTCGCGCGGTGATGCATACGCTGCGCGCGAACGGCATCGACGTGTACGTCAGCACGGCATCGCTCGACGATGTCGTGCGGGTGTTCGCCGGCAATCCGAACTATGGCTACGGCGTGCCGCCCGGGAACGTGATCGGCTTGCGTCTCGACATGCGGGACGGCAAGTACACGAGCACGTATCCGGCCGGCTGGCATTTCAACTGGGGGCCCGGCAAGACGGTGGGCATCCGCAACGTCCTCGCGTCGAAGAAGGGCTATGGCCCGCTGCTGGTGTTCGGCGACAGCGACGGCGACGCGTGGATGCTGCGCGACTTCAAGGACACCGCGGCCGGCGTGATCGTCAACCGGATGAAGAAGGGCGAGATCGGCGCGGACAGCAAACTCGCGGCCGAACAGATCGGCACGCCGGACGCGCGCTTCCTGCTGCAGGGCCGCGACGAGCACACGGGCCTGATGATCCCGGACGAGAAGTCGATCAAGTACGGCAAGACCGAGCGCAAGCTGCTGGCTTGACGCGTGCCGGGCGCTGGACGCAGGGCTGTTGCGGCCCAGCGTCCAGCGGAATCGACAGCCGCGCCGCGCGGGCCGGAAACGAGCGTCTCAGCGTTCGCGCGGCGCGCCCAACCGCTCCAGCAACGCGCCCAGCAGATCGACCGGCAGCGGGAACAGCAGTTCGTCTTCCGCACGAGAGGCAGGGATCGGCGCGGCGTGCGTGCACGGTCGACCGCGGGGGGCGGGTCGCTGAATCCGGGAACGGGTTGGAACTGGAAGCAGGCCTGGAAATAAAAAAGGACGCTCGCGCGTCCTTTTGCCGTCTGAAGTGTTGCGCATCGTCGAGAGGCGTCCCCAGCATTTTCATCGACGATGCTAGCGAAGTATCGACGGGATGTCAAAAGGCCTCGCGCCGAAAACGGCGCAATCCGTTGCATCCGCCCTGAACTCACTGCCACGCCGGCGTCGAATGCCAATCGGTCGTGAAGCCGAGATGTGTCGCCGGGTCCACATGTTCACACCCCGTCAACGTTGCTCGCAAGGCTTCGCGCCATTCGCCGCCATGACCGAGCGGGTCGAGCAGGGCCTTCATCATCGTCGCGCGGGCGTAGAACGTCTCGGGGCGGGTCATTTCCGGGGCATATCGGACAAGACTTCGCCCGGCTGGCTTGGCGGGGGGCGATACCGTCAGCTTCATTCCCCAAAGCCGAGCGTGGTGAGCGCACGCATTGCGCAAGTCGGTGAGCGATTGCAGCCAGCTGGTGAGCACCGTATCCGGGATGTCCGGCCACACGTGGCGCCCGGCGACCTTCCGGTCGTGAGTCGAGAGCGCGCTGAAGATCCGGGACAACGCGCCCAGGCTCAACCGCTCACAGACCAGCCAGATCGGCGGCAGGTCGGGGCTGGCGTAGGTTCGATAGTAGTGAGTCAGTGCCGAGCCTTTCCGCGTTTCACATTCCCGGGCGATCTGATCCAGAATGCGCGCGTAGTGGCGCAGGTCGGCGAAACGGTCCCGCTCGACATACCAGTGGCTGCCGTAGTCGATTGCGAGGGGATTGCTCAGTGCAGCGCGCAACGCAACCTCGATGCGCTCGATCGCGTCCATCGTGACCGAGCGCAGACGTCGATCGAAGGCGTAGAGTTCAACGACGTCGGAGAAACGGGTTCGAGGCCAGAACCGTTTGGTGGCGGGGTTCTGAAACCGGCGCATGTAGACCAGCAGCCGGAAATGGCCGATCGACCGAAGCATTCGCAAATTCGCGGGACGATCGTCGATGCGCAGGCCGCGCTGCCACAGTCGATGCAGTGTTTCCTCGGCACTGAGGGCCACCTTGGCATAGGCCCTGGTTGGCGTTGCCGATACTGTCTTCCTTGTCCGAGTCTTGCCCATCGTTGATCCGTACTGCCATGCATGCGGATCTCGTTGTATACGCCAACGGAGCGTGGGCTGCCATCTTCCATACCATTTGGCAGATGAGGTTGCGCCGGTCGCTGTCGACGCCTGTAGTCCCTCGCCCGGCGGAGCATGGCATATCCAAATGTCTGCCTCACCCCTCCCGCTTCCCCCCCAACCGCTCCAGCAACGCCCCCAGCAGATCGACCGGCAGCGGAAACACGATCGTCGAGTTCTTGTCCGCGGCGATCGTCGTCAGCGTCTGCAGGTAGCGCAGCTGCATCGCCTGCGGCTGCAGCGCGAGCCGTTGCGCGGCCTGCAGCAGCTTCTCCGACGCCTGCAGCTCGCCTTCCGCATGAATCACCTTCGCGCGCCGCTCGCGCTCGGCCTCGGCCTGCCGCGCGATCGCGCGGATCATCGTCTCGTTCAGGTCCACGTGCTTGATCTCGACCGTCGACACCTTGATCCCCCACGCATCGGTCTGCGCGTCGAGCGTCTTCTGGATGTCGGCGTTCAATTGCTCGCGCTCGGCGAGCAGCGCGTCGAGTTCGTGCTTGCCGAGCACCGCGCGCAGCGTCGTCTGCGCGAGCTGGCTCGTCGCCTCGAAGAAGCGCGCCACCTGGATCACGGCCTTCTCCGGATCGACCACGCGGAAATACACGACCGCATTGACCTTCACCGACACGTTGTCGCGCGTGATCACGTCCTGCGCGGGCACGTCGAACACGACGGTGCGCAGGTCGATCCGCACGACCTGCTGGACGATCGGGATGATCAGCACGAGCCCCGGCCCCTTCACCTTCCAGAACCGGCCGAGCATGAACACCACGCCGCGCTCGTACTCGCGGAAAATGCGGATCGACGACGCGATGAGCACCGCGACGAAGACGATCAGGATGCTGCTGAAGCCGAACGTGAAACCGATCATGAAGGTTCTCCCTGGTGTTGTTCTCGATGGGGTTCCTGCCCCGGCACGTCGTAGAGCGGGGCGACGGTGAGCAGCAGCCCGTGGCGGCCGGTGACGCGCACGCGGCAACCCGCGGCAAGCGGCGCACTGCTGGCTACGCGCCAGCGCTCGCCGCGCACGCGCGCCC
>NZ_JAAGPH010000188.1:0-12257 GCF_017104705.1 Burkholderia sp. Se-20373
GACGCGACAGCGGCCATTATCACCGAGGCAAACGCCCTTGCCCTACACGACGCTCTTCCGATCTGGGGCGACGCGTCGCGCACGGCGTGGGCCGCGTATGCGGTCGGCGTCGTGCTGTTCGCGGGGCTGCTGATCGTGTCCGCCGGCAACCTGAAACTCGGGCTGATCGTCGCGGGCGGTTTCGCCGGCGCGCTGGTCGGTTTCGCGCTGATCGCGCGGCTCGTGCTGTTCGCCGCCGCGCGCGCGGTGCGCATCGCACGCGTGGCCGCGGGCGTCGGCTGGCGTTACGCGCTGGCGTCGCTGCACCGGCGCGGCACGGCGAGCGCGCTGCAGATCACCGCGCTCGCGCTCGGCCTGATGTGCCTGCTGCTGATCGCGATCACGCGCAACGACCTTGTCGCGGGCTGGCAGCAGTCGACGCCGCCCGATGCGCCGAACCAGTTCCTGATCGACATCCAGCCCGACCAGCGCGCCGACGTCGCGGCTTATCTGGCCGCGCACGGCGTGCGCGACGCGGTGCCCGAGCCGATGGTGCGCGGCCGCCTCGTCGCGATCAACGGCAAGCCGGTGAATCCGGACGCCTACCCGTCCGAGGAGGCGCGCCGGCTCGTCGACCGTGAGTTCAACCTGTCCTATACGACCCAGTTGCCGTCCGACAACCGGATCGTCGAAGGCGACTGGTTCGGCACCGCGGCGGCGCCGCAGATCTCGATCGAGGCTGGCCTCGCGAAGACGCTGAACGTGAAGCCGGGCGACGTGCTGCGCTTCGACGTGACGGGGCTGACGGTCGACGCGCCGGTCACCAGCGTGCGCAAGCTCGACTGGGGGGCGTTCCGCGTCAATTTCTTCGTGCTGATGCCGCCGCCGGTGCTGAAGGATTTCCCGGCCGTGTACCTGACGAGCTTCCATTTGCCGGCATCGAATGCCGCGCTGCTCGATCCGCTGATCGCGCGCTATCCGAACCTGACCGCGATCGACGTCGCGCCGATCCTCGCGCAGTTGCAGCGGATGATGCTGCAGGTGGTCGGCGCGGTGCAGTTCCTGTTCATGTTCACGCTCGCGGCCGGCGTTCTCGTGCTGTACACGGCGCTCGCCGGCACGCGCGACGAGCGGGTGCGCGAGGCCGCGCTGCTGCGCGCGCTCGGCGCGTCGCGCGCGCAGGTCAACGCGGTGCAGCGCGCGGAGTTCGTCGTGGTTGGCGCGCTGTCCGGTGCGCTGGCGTCGGCGGGCGCGATCGCGGTCGGCTGGGTGCTCGCGTCGCGCGTGTTCGATTTCCAGCTCGCCGTCGATCCGTGGCTCGTGCCGGCCGGCATCTCGGCCGGCGTCGCGTGCGCCGGTGCGGCCGGCTGGCTGAGCCTGCATAATGTGTTGCGGCGCCCCGCGCTGCAGTCGCTGCGCGACGCATGAGCGTTGCCGGCGGCCCCGAAGATCCCGTTTTTTCCGACTATCCGTATGACCGATGTAAATGACGATGCGCCGTCGCAGCCGACGGCGTTCGAGCTCGTGGGCGGTGAAGCCCGCGTGCGCGAAATGGTGGACCGCTTTTACGACCTGATGGATCTCGAGCCCGAGTTCGCGCAGATTCGCGCGCTGCACCCGGATTCGCTCGACGGTTCGCGCGACAAGTTTTTCTGGTTCCTGTGCGGGTGGCTCGGCGGCCCCGACCACTACATCAGCCGGTTCGGCCATCCGCGGCTGCGCGCGCGGCACCTGCCGTTTCCGATCGCGTCGGTCGAGCGCGACCAGTGGCTGCGCTGCATGGCGTGGGCGATGGAGGACATCGGGCTGCCCGAGCCGCTGCGCGAGCGGCTCATGCATTCGTTCTACGACACGGCCGACTGGATGCGCAACCGGCCCGGTTGATCGACCGGTACGCCGCCGCCCGCGCGCGCGACGATCTGCGTCTGGGCGCGCGCGCCGCGCGGCGCGACACTGGCCGCTTCCCCCCATCGATACGAGGCTTGCCCGATGACGACACAAGCGCTGTTTCGCGAAGACGCGTACCTCACGCAATGCGACGCGGTCGTCCTGGCCGTCGGCGACGACGGCATCCGGCTCGACTGCACCGTGTTCTATCCGCTCGGCGGCGGCCAGGCCGGCGATACCGGCACGCTGACGCTGCCCGACGGCGGCACGATCGCGATTGCCGATACGCGCAAGGCCAGGTTCGACGGCGCGACGCCGGACGATGCCGTGCATGTGCCCGCACCGGGGCAGGAGGCGAGTGTCGCGGCGCTCGAGCCCGGTACGCGCGTGGTCGCGGAGATCGACTGGCTGCGCCGCTATCGCCACATGCGGCTGCATACCGCGGCGCACCTGATGTGCGCGGTGCTGCCGTACGCGGTCGACGGTTGCAGCGTGACGGCCGACTACGTGCGGCTGGATTTCGCGACGTCCGACGCGATCGACCGCGATGACGTCGAGCGGCGCCTCGCCGGCCTGGTGGTCGGCGCGCACCCGGTCACGACCGAATGGATCACCGACGACGAGATGGCCGCACGGCCGGATCTCGTGCGCACGATGAGCGTGAAGCCGCCGATGGGCCTCGGCCGCGTGAGGCTGTTGCGCATCGAGCAGGTCGACCTGCAGCCGTGCGGCGGCACGCACGTGCGCAATACGTCGGAAATCGGCGAGCTGCGGGTCGCGAAACTGGAAAAGAAGAGCGCGCGCACCCGGCGCCTCGTACTGGAGTTTGCATGACGATGGACACCCCCCACGCGGGCGCAGCGGCGCTCGATCCGCAAGCGCGGGAGATTCTCGATTTCTGGTTCGGCGAGCCGGGGTCGGCCGAATTCGGGCAGAACCGCAAGGTCTGGTTCAACGGCGGCGCGGCGTTCGACGACGTGCTGCGCACGCGCTACGGCGCGTTGCTCGACGCCGCGTGCGACGGCGCCTGCGATCACTGGGCAGGCTCGCCGTCGGGGGCACTGGCGTTGATCGTCGTGCTCGACCAGTTCTCGCGCAACATCCATCGCGGCACGCCGCGCGCGTTTGCCGCCGATCCGAAAGCGCTCGCGCTTGCGCGCCGCGTCGTCGCGGCCGGCTGGGACGCGCAGTTGCCGAGCGGACATCACCGCGCGTTTGCGTATCTGCCGTTCGAGCACGACGAGTCGGTCGAGAGCCAGCGCGAAGCCGTGCGCCTGTGCGCGGGCATTCGCGACGAGGCCGGGTGTGAGAGCTATCACCGCTTCGCGTTGTTGCATGCGGCCGTCGTCGAGCGCTTCGGCCGCTTTCCGCACCGGAACGCGATTCTCGGTCGGGCATCGAGCGACGAGGAGACGGCGTTTCTTCGCGAGCCTGGTTCGTCGTTCTGACGATTCGGGCAGCGGCGTGACGCGGGAAGAGGGGAGGCCCGCGGAGTCACGCGGGCACGGTGGCGGCAGGGAGCGCCGGTCGGCGGCGCGCATTTCCCGATGGCTGTTCGCTGCTCGGGCGGTGGCGCGCACCACGCCACGCCCGGTACGAGGGCAAGCACGGCGGCGCGTCCGCCGTGGCTCCCCGCCTTACTCAACGTGCTGTTCGGGCGTGCGCACGTACACGCGCAGCAGTTCCTCGTTGTCGCCCGGGCGGGCGCCCGTCCAGAACAGTTTCCATTCGTCGCCGGGCGCCGGATCGACGGCCCGCACGCCCTGGACGATCATCCAGGTGCAGCGCGTCGTCTTCGCGTCGTCGATCGGCGTGTGCTGGATGCCGGAGAAGTAGTACAGCATCGGCGCTTCCGATTCGCCGAGCCCGTGCAGGCTCGCCATGCAGTCGCCGTCGTTCCATTCGAGTGCGAGATGCGCGTTCAGGTCGTCGAACACCGAGCGGTAGCTTTTCGCGACGTCGAGCCACGGCAGCAGCAGCGTGTAAATGAGCCCCCATGCGACGAGTGCGCCGGCGCCCCACGACAGCGCGCCGCGCCAGACGCCCGTCGCGCGCAGCTTCGGCAGCAGCGTCAGCCAGCCGACCGTCAGCACGAGCGCTCCGATCACGAGCGCGGGTTCGATCGGCATCGTCCAGTCGAGCGGCAGCCAGCGGCCGAGCAGCGTCAGATCCTTGCGCGACGCGGCCGGATCGGCCATCACCGCCCAGATGGCCCAGGCGAGCGCGGCGGCCGTGCCGAACAGGATGCGGCTCAGGTAGTCCCACGCGAGATGCAGCTGGCGCGGCAGGCGGTCGATGGCCTGCGCGGCGACCAGCGCGAGCGGCGCGAAGAACGGCAGGATGTAGAGCTGGCGCGACGTCGCGGACACTTGCAGCACGACGAGCCCGATGACCGTGAACATCACCGGCAGCGCGATGCGCGGCGTGCGCCAGTCGCGCCACGCACCCCGCGCGAGCGCGACGATCGCGAGCGGCGCGACCGGGAAGCCGACGAGCAGGAACGCACGCAGGATGAAGAACGGCTTGTCGTTTTCCGCGCCCAGTTCGGGGACGGAGAAACCGAAGAAGCGGCCGACGTTGTTGTCCCAGAACCATGTCATGAACAGCGTCTCGGAGCGCAGGAACAGTGCGGTCGGCCAGACGAGCGCGAACGGCGCGAACACCAGTGCGGCGACGCCGAGCGAGCGCGCGAACGCGCGGGTACGGCAGGCCGGATAGAGCACCATCGCGCCGACGAGCGTGGCGGCAAACACCAGCGGCACGAACAGCCCCTTCGTCATCAGCGCGATGCCGACGCCCGCACCGAAGATCGGCGCGGCCCAGCGGCCCGACGGCCGGACCGGTAGCCCGTGGCGCATCTGCTGCGCGCGCGCGACGTGCTGCATCACGAGTTCGAGCAGTCCGCAGAACGCGATTGCCGTGCCGGCGAACAGCGCGACGTCGGTCATCATGTCGTGCACGTGCTTGATGACCACGAGCGTGCCGGCGCTCAGCACGACGGGACCGATCACGCGCAGGTCGAACCAGGAACCCGCGCGGCTGGCGACGCGCGCCGCGCGCGCGATGAAGCCGAATGCCAGCGCGGCGAACAGCGCGCTCGCGAGCCGGGCCGCGTCGTGCAGCGGCATCACGCGCTGCAGCAGCCAGGCGAGGCTGGTCGCGACCCACGCGTAGAGCGGCGGCTTTTCCATGAACGGCAGGCCGGCATTGGTCGGCACGACGAAGTCGCCGGTCTCGAGCATGTGCTGGATGATGCCGAACGTGTAGGTTTCGTCCTGCTTCCACGGATCGTGGCCGAGCACGCCCGGCAGCGTATACGCGCAGATCAGCGCGGCGACGAACAGCCACGCGCGCCAGCCGAGCAGGCGCGAGTGTTCGCGCGTCGTGCTGGTGGCGGCGGTCGAGGCGGCGACGGGCGTGCCGGCGGCGTCGAGCGTTGCGGTGAGATCCGCGTCGGCGGTCGAATGGGTGTACTGGGCCGGAGCGGGCACAGACGTGCGTCGCCGGCTGGGCGCTGCGGTTCCAGGCATGGAAGGAGTCTCGGGTCGAGTCGAGCGGGTCCGGCGACGTGGGCAGGACCGATTGGGGCCATATCAAAGGCCAACGGACGGGTATTTATGACACCTGTCTGAATGTCCGCTAGTAGACCACGGAATTGTTACGGTGGATTACCGTTCGTGTCACGGAATTGTGGAGATTTGTGGTGTCGTGACGATGGATTGCTTCGGGCGGCGGTTTTTGATGCGCCGCAGTGCGGAATTAGCGACCGCCGCCGACGTCGAGCAGGGCGCCCGTCGTGTAAGACGCCGCGTCGCCCAGGAGCCAGACGATCGCTTCGGCGATTTCCTGCGCTTCGCCCGCGCGGCCGAGCGGCGTCGTGGCGCCGAGGCGGGCCGCCCGGCCCGGCTGGCCGCCGCTCGCGTGAATGTCGGTCTCGATCAGGCCGGGTCGGACCGCGTTGACGCGCACGCCGTGCGGACCGAGTTCTTTCGCTAGACCGATCGTCAGCGAGTCGACCGCGCCTTTCGACCCCGCATAGTCGACGTATTCGTTCGGCGAGCCGAGCCGGGAGGCGATCGACGAGACGTTGACGATCGCGCCGCCGCGGCCGCCGCGGTCGGTGGAGAGCCGGCGCGCGGCTTCGCGCGCACACAGATACGCGCCGAGAACGTTGGTGTCGAACATCCGCCGCAGCCGGTCGGCCGGCATGTCGGCGAGCGGCATCGACGGCGCGACGATGCCCGCGTTGTTGACGAGCGCGTCGAGGCGGCCGAATGCGGCCGTGACGGTGTCGAACATCGCGACGACATCGGCTTCGTTCGCGACGTCGCCCGCGACGACGCACGCCCGGCCGCCCGCGTCGCGGACGGCCTGCGCGGTGAGTTCGGCCGCCGCCGCGTCGCGCGCGTAGTTGATGCCGACGTCCCAGCCGCGCTCGGCCGCGAGCACGGCGGTCGCGCGGCCGATGCCGCGGCTCGCGCCGGTGATGAGGAGGGCTTTGCGGTCGGACGGTGCGGTCATCGCGCGCGGGTTCCGGTGACGGTTACTTGGCCGCGTCGGGCGCCCACTTGTCGCGGGCGGGCGGCTGGTAGCGGCGCAGTCGCTCGATCAGCGCGACGGGTTCCGATTCGACGCACAGTGCGTCGAAATAGGCCGGACGCATGAAGCCCTCGTCGACCGTATGGCGCAGCAGCGCGATCAGCGGATCGTAGAACGAATCGATGTTGTAGAGCGCGACGGGCTTGCGGTGATAGCCGAGCTGCGCCCACGTGTAGACCTCGAAGAGCTCCTCGAGCGTGCCGGCGCCGCCGGGCATCGCGACGAACGCGTCGGAGAGATCGGCCATCATTTTCTTGCGGTGATGCATGTCGGGCACGACGTGCAGTTCCGACAGCCCCGTATGGCCGACTTCCTTGTCGACGAGCAGTTCGGGGATCACGCCGACTGCACGGCCGCCGGCCGCCATCACTTCGTCGGCGATCACGCCCATCAGGCCGACCCGGCCGCCGCCGTAGACGAGCGTGAGGCCCGCATCGACGAGCGCGCGGCCGAATGCGCGCGCGGCGTCGGCATAGACGGGCCGCACGCCGGACGACGAGCCGCAGTAAACACAAACAGCCTTCATTGCTTGGCATCCTTGGCGGGTGCCTGCCCGGTGACGACGGGGCTGTCGGCGGGGCGCGGCGAGCCGTCGCGCGGCGGCAGGTAGTCGGTGAACTGGCGCTTCGGCAGCTTGCCGGAGACCAGGTCGTCGAACAGCTGGCGCGAACGGCCGCGCAGGTACGGTGCCATCACGGAGATCACGTGCATGCTGACCTGGTGCAGTTCCTCGCGGATCGCGTCCTGGTCGTTGTACTTGCGCGGATGCATCACGTACTGATACGACAGCCAGTACGTCGAAATGACGGCCATGTTGGTGGCGATGACTTCGATCTCGGCGGGCGTCGCGACCATCTCGGTGTCGGACACGAGCAGCTCGCACATGTCGCGCGCGAAGCGCACCTTGTGGCTGATGATCTGCTTGAAGTGCGTCTCGAGCGTGCGGTTGCGGGCGAGCAGGTCGTTGAGGTCGCGATACAGGAACCGGTAGGTCCACATGAAATCGGCCATGTACTGCAGGTACGACCAGGTTTCGTCGATCGTCGGACGATGATCTTCGGGAAAGCGCAGCCGCCGTTCGATCTGCTGCTCGAACTGCGCGAAGATGCTGTTGATGATGTCGTCCTTGTTGCGGAAATGGTAGTACAGGTTGCCTGGACTGATTTCCATTTCCTCGGCGATCGTCGTGGTCGTGACGTTCGGCTCGCCGATCTCGTTGAAGAGTTTCAACGACAACTCGAGAATCCGTTCGCGGGTGCGGCGGGGAGGTTTCGCTTCCATGTCGTCCGGCCCTGTGTGTGCCGGACTGGCGGGCGCTGCAATCGATGCTGCGTGATTCGTCCGGCGCGGGTTGCTGTTCTATGTCTAGCGGACGATTATAAACCGGGGTTTCGCCACATCGGGGCATTTCGTGATCGCCGCCCCGCGCGGCGCATGGTGCAGCGCCGCACGCGGGCGGTGCGCCAGGTACCCGCAGGGCAGCCGTCTAGAAGCCGAGCCAGCGTGCGACGACGGGGCCGAGCACGAAGCCCCACGTCGTCACGCACGCGAACAGCGCGACGGTCACGGCTGCGCTGCCGAGGTCCTTCGCGCGCTTCGAGAGTTCGTGACGCTCGAGCGAGATGCGGTCGATCGCGGCTTCGACGCTCGAGTTCAGCAGCTCGACGATCAGCACGAGCAGCACCGACGCGATCAGCAGCGCACGCGATGCCGCCGGCACCGGTGCGAACGCGCCGATCGGGAGCATCAGCGCAGCGAGCGTGAGCTCCTGCCGAAACGCGCTCTCCTCGCGGATCGCCACGCGAAAGCCGTTCAGCGAATGCTTGAGGGCGTACCAGGCGCGCGTGATGCCGCGATGGCGCTTGTACGGGTTCGGCGGCAGCGGCGCGAGCCGGTCGTCGGGGCCGAGCGGCTCGTGCGCGTGCACGTCCGCGTCGGCGTGCGGCTCTTCTTCGTCGAACGGGCGGTGCCGTTGCGGCGTTGCGTCGGGGGGCGGAATTTTGTCGTTCAGGTCTCGTTTCAAACGGCGGCACCTTCTGCTGGCGAGTACGCGGTCTTCGGCAGCGGCTTCAGATGCGACGCGAACTGCTCGGATGCCGCGCGCCACGAGAAGCGTTCGGCCCACGCGCGCGCAGTGGTGCGTTCGATCTTCAGCGCCTCGAGGCAGGCTTCCTGCAGGTCTTCGTGCATCGCGCCGGCGTCGCCTTCGCCGAGCACGTCGATCGGGCCCGTGACGGGATACGCGGCTACCGGCGTGCCGCAGGCGAGGGCTTCGAGCAGCACGAGGCCGAACGTGTCGGTGCGACTCGGGAACACGAACACGTCGGCCGCAGCATACACCTTGGCGAGCTCGGCCTGTGACAGCACGCCGAGATAGTTGGCTTCCGGATAGCGCGACTTCAGCTCCGCGAGCGCGGGGCCTTCGCCCGCGACCCACTTCGAGCCGGGCAGGTCGAGGCGCAGGAATGCCTCGACGTTCTTCTCGATCGCGACGCGGCCCACGTACAGGAAGATCGGCCGCGCGGTATTGAGCACCTTCGATTCCATCGGCCGGAACACGTCGAGATCGACGCCGCGCGTCCACAGCACGACGTTCGTGAAGCCGAATTTCTCGAGGTCCTGCTTGACGACCGGCGTCGGCGCCATCACCGCGAGCGACGGGCCGTGGAACCAGTGCAGGAAGCGGTAGGTCGCGGCGAGCGGGATGCCGAAGCGCGCCTGCACGTATTCCGGAAAGCGCGTGTGGTACGCGGTCGTGTACGGCAGCTTGCGCGAACGCGCGTAGCGTCGCGCAGCGAGGCCGAGCGGGCCTTCGGTCGCGATGTGCAGCGCGTCGGGGGCGAACGCGTCGATTCGCGCGCGCAGCTTGCGGTACGGCAGGATCGACAGGCGGATCTCCGGGTAGGTCGGGCAGGGCACCGTACGGAATTCCAGCGGCGTCAGCAGTTCGACGCGGTGGCCGAGCGCGGTGAGTTCGCGCGACGTGCTCTTCAGCGTGCGCACGACGCCGTTGACTTGCGGTTCCCACGCGTCGGTGACGATCATGATCTTCATCGCGGCTTTGTCCTGTAAGTAGGGGGATGTCAGGCAGTGGCCTTGGCCTTGCGCGACGTGGTCTCCGTCGGTGCGGTGCGCATCACCGTCCAGTAGACGATCTTCAGTTCGCCTTCCATCGTTTCGACGAGTGCGGACAGGCTTTCGACCCAGTCGCCGTCGTTGCAGTACAGCACGCCGTCGATGTCGCGGATCTCCGCCTTGTGGATGTGGCCGCACACGACGCCGTCGCAGCCGCGGCGGCGCGCCTCGTCGGTCATCACGGTCTCGAACTGTGAGATGAAGTTGACGGCGTTCTTGACCTGGTGCTTCAGGTACTGCGACAACGACCAGTACTGGAAGCCGAGCCGGCTGCGGATCCGGTTGAACCAGCGGTTGAGCACGAGGATCAGCGTGTAGAGCGTGTCGCCGAGGTATGCGAGCCATTTCGCGTGCTGGATCACGCCGTCGAACAGGTCGCCGTGCACGATCCACAAACGTTTGCCCGCGAGCGTCGTGTGGAACGCCTCGCCGCGCACCTGGATGTCGCCGAACGCGAGATCGCAGAACTGCCGCGCGCCTTCGTCGTGGTTGCCGGGGATGTAGACGACCTGCGTCCCCTTGCGTGCCTTGCGCAGGATCTTCTGCACGACGTCGTTGTGCGCCTGCGGCCAGTACCAGCCCTTTTTCAGCTGCCAGCCGTCGATGATGTCGCCGACGAGGTACAGGTACTCCGAATCGTTGTGGCGCAGGAAGTCGAGCAGGTACGGCGCCTGGCAGCCGCTCGAGCCGAGGTGGATGTCGGACAGCCAGATGGTGCGGTAGCGGTGGGCCGACGAGTCGGGGTCGTCATGCTGCGTGGCGTGCCCGGCAGGCGGGTCTTGCGACACCAGCCCGTCGGTTGCGGCAGAACCGGACAGGAACGCTGTGGCGGCGCGGGCGCCGATGGGGTGACGGAACAGTGAGGTCGCGGACGTTTTCTGGCCCATGCATGACTCGCGCCGGTTGACATTACCGGCATTCCGCCATGCGGGCGTGACTGTGCCATGACAGTCACGAGACGTTCTTATTACGACCGCTGCAGGGTGTTTAGCAGTGAACGACGGGGCGTTGCGTAATGTGCCGTACCGAACGGCCGACCATTGTCGGGCAAGGCCGCCGGGCCGGGCGGAAGCCGCCTTGGCGAGGTGTTTTCGTCAGGCGAATGCGGCGCGTCAGCGCGGTATCGCGACGACGCGCGTGCGGGCGATCCGGTCGTGCGGAAACTGGCGCTCGGCATGCAGCCGCGCGGCGCCGGCCCATACGGCGATCCATGCGGCGGTGAGCGCGAGCGTGACGGGTACCGACAAGCCGAGGAGCGGATGCAGCGCGAGCGGCGGCAGGAACCACAGCCAGCCGAGCGCGTAGCGGACGAGCGCGTGGCCCGCGCTCAGCGGCCGGCCGCTCGACGATTCGAGCCGCAGCCGCCAGGTCTTCATCGGCAGCGTCTGGCCGCCATGGGTCCAGAACCAGACGAAGTACGCGCCGACCACGACCGCGATCCAGGCGGCGAGCAGGTTGTGATGGACGAGGCCGTTGCGTTGCTGCGTCGCGAGGCTGAACGCGAGCCCGGCGAAGAACACCACGCCGAACAGCAGCACGCCTTCGTAGAGCAGCGCGGCGAGACGCCGCCGCACGGACGGCACGGCAGCCGGGGTTTCAGGTGCGTGGGCGTTCGCCACGGGCGCTCAGGAGCCCTTGAACAGCGAAGGTGCGTCGGCGGGCGACACCGGCGCCACGGCAGCCGGCGCGGATGCGGTGCCGGCCGTCGACGATGCGGGCACCGGCGGCGCGACGGCGGCCGAGACGGGCGCCGGTGCGGTGGCCGGGCCGCTTGCCGGGTGTTCGTGCGAATTGACGAGGCGGCGCACGTCCCGGTCGGCGACGGTCGGCGGCGCACTGACGACGCTCGGCCGGCGGCGGCGCTCGGCGGCCGCGAGACGTTCCTTCTGCTCTTCGGGGAGTTGCTGGTACGCCTTCCATGCGCGCTCACGCGCCTGCGCGGAAAGCTCCTTCGCACTCTGGTAGTTCTCGCGCGCGACGCGGCGCTGCTCGGGCGTCATCTTGGCCCATTCGGTCATCCGGTCCTGCAGGCGCTTTTGGTCATCGGGCGTCAACTTCGCGAAACGCGATGCGATCTTCAGCCATTTGCGCTTGCGGGCATCGCTGAAGCCGTCCCATTGGTCGGCGAACGGCGCGAGCGCCGCGTGCTGCGCCGGCGTGAGGCGCGCCCACGACAACGGGCCGGTAGCGGCCGGCAGCGGCAGGGGCAGCGGGGGGAGTTCGGTGCTCAGCCCGGTCGCGGCCGATGCGGGCGCGGCAGGGCTGCTGACCGCGGCGGCGGTCGTCGCGGGGGCCGGGTGGAATCGTGGGTAAGTGGCGACGTAGGAAACGGCGATCGCGATTACGCATCCGAAAAATACGGCCAGGCCGCGCTTCTGACTCACCCGTGCGATCCCCTCGTTATTGTCTGTTAGTGAGCGCGCGACAGATACGCGTTGAACCCGTGGTCGAGATACGCGTTGAGCGGCAGGTCGTCGCTGAGCATCGCCGCGTCGATGTCGGCGAGTTCGGCGGTGCGCTGCATGTCTTCCCAGTAGGCGATGCCGACGAGCCCCGCGAGCAGCAGCGCCAGCGGCCACGCGCGCAGCAGGCGGCGCGCGAGCGACGCCTGCGGGCGGCTCGCGGGCGCCGTACCGTACGCACCGGCCGCGCCGGCG
>NZ_JAAGPH010000189.1:0-11873 GCF_017104705.1 Burkholderia sp. Se-20373
GGACCGGGCTCGGGCTGCCCGCCTGACCCCAGGCTTTCCGCGGCCGGTGGCCGGCGGCCGCGAGCGCCGCCGTGGCGTGCACCGCGAAGCGTCCGACCGTGCTGTTCAACCGCTGGCAGGAGGACTGGTCGGTGCTCGCGAATCCATGCGTGCCGCGCAAGCCGTTCGACGCACTGAAATACGTGCCGCTCGGCGACGACCCGTCGACCTACCTGTCGCTCGGCGCGAACCTGCGCGAGCGTTTCGAGCTGAACAATGCGCCGCTGTTCGGCCTCGGCTCCGCGCACGACGACAACTACGTGATCCAGCGCACGAACGTGCATGCGGACCTGCGCTATCGCGGCCATCTGCAGGCGTTCGTGCAGTTCGTCGATGCGCGGCCGTTCGGCAAGAATACGGTCGGCCCGGTCGACAAGGACCAGCTCGACATCGAGCAGGCGTTCGTCGCGTATGTCGACCAGATCGGCCCCGGCACGTTGAAGACGCGGGTCGGCCGGCAGGAGATGGCGTTCGACTTGCAGCGCTTCGTGTCGGTGCGCGACGGCCCGAACGTGCGGCAGGCGTTCGACGCACTGTGGGCCGATTACGAAATCGGCAAGTGGCGGCTGATCGGCTACGTGACGCGCCCGGTGCAGTATCGCGACGCGGCCGCGTTCGACGACGTGTCGAACCGGCACCTGCGATTCGACGGCGTGCGCGTCGAGCGCAACGGCACGGGGCCGGGCGACCTGTCCGCGTACTGGTCGCGCTACACGCGCGACAACGCGCGCTTTCCGGATGCGTCGGGCACCGAGCGGCGCGACGTGTTCGACATGCGCTATGCGGGCAAGGCCGACGGGCTCGACTGGGACGTCGAGGCGATGCTGCAGACGGGCCACGTCGGGCAGGACACGGTGGGCGCGTGGGCGTTCGGCGCGCTGGGCGGCTATACGTTCGCGAAGACGGCCGGCACGCCGCGCATCGGGATCCAGGTCGACGGCGCGTCGGGCGATGCTCACCCGGGCGACCGGCGCGTGAGCACGTTCAACCCGATGTTTCCGAACGGCTATTACTTCACGCTCGCCGGTTACACCGGATACAGCAACCTGATCCACGTGAAGCCTTCGCTGACCTTCAAGCCCGCCAGCTCGGTCACGGTGCTCACCGCCGTCGGCTTCCAGTGGCGGCAGACGACGGCCGATGCGATCTACGGACAGGGCATGTCGGCCGTGCCGGGCACGGCGGGCAAGGGCGGTGCGTGGACGGGGATGTACGCGCAGGCTCGCGTGGACTGGCTCGTCAATGCGAACACGGCGCTGGCCGTCGAGGCGGTGCACTTCCAGCTCGCCGATTCGATTCGCGCGCTGGGTGCGCGTAATGCCGACTATGTCGGCGTGGAAGCGAAGTTCGGTTGGTGACGCGGCGCGCGCCGCCGCTTCTGCAGGGCGGCGCGCCTGTAACCGAACGACGCCGGGCACGGGGCAGCTAGCCCAACGACCTGCGCCAATACGTCGTTCAGAGGGTGCTGATCGGAAAAGTCGCAAATGGCGCCGATCTCGGTGAATGCCGGGTCGGTGTGCCGATCAGATGCGGAGCACGCGTCATACGTCGTTCGAGCAGCCGATGATGCTGCCGGCGGACGTTCGCAGGAACGGCGGCGTCACGCAGGCCATTGACGAACGTCTCGAGACACACGCGAGCGCCCCGACCGTCCTGGTCGGATGCGCTCGACCCTTCCCATCACAGCGGTGTCGATTCGCGGCGCTTCGCGGCCGCGTCAGCTGCATGGGCGCCCGGCAGCGCACCGAACATGTGCTGGCTGCACTTCGCGTCGCGCCATGCGGTTCCCAGCCGGATTCCGCTGAACATCCGTCGCGCGAGCGGAAGAATCTGTTCGCCGGCCAGAATGCCAAGCAGGCCCACCAGGGCGACGGCGGGCGGCGCCGGCGATTGCACGCCGATCAGCGTATAAACGATGCCGGCGAGGATGCCGGCGAACAGCGAAGCAGTGTACGGTTTCATAGGTCGGGAATGGCGTGACGGCAGTGAAAAATATGGATAACTACCGATCTGGAGTCGATCCGAAAGTCCTGGGTCAGCCTATCAGTTCCGCCTGTTCGTTGTGGGTCCATTCAATGAAATTCAGATCTTTTCAGCCTGGATTCATGAAGGTCGCGGGAATCAGAACAATTAATTGGTGTGGCCGTTCATTAGCCTGTTGAATGACGCAGGCCGGCTGCCGAGTCTTCCGCACCAGCGTATTCGACGCGTCGCGGATTCGTCGGCCCGGCGAGCCTCATTTTTCTCTGCGTCAAAGGACATCACCGCCATGAGCAACCCGAAGCTTGAAGTACTTACCCCGCACAACAGCCAACTGATCTTCATCGATCAGCAGCCGCAGATGGCGTTCGGCGTGCAGTCGATCGATCGCCAGACGCTGAAGAACAACGTCGTCGGGCTCGCGAAGGCCGCGAAGGTCTTCAACATCCCGACCACGATCACGACGGTCGAAAGCGACAGCTTCTCCGGTCACACGTATCCGGAGCTGCTCGACGTGTTCCCGAACCAGAAGACGCTGGAACGCACGTCGATGAATTCGTGGGACGACCAGAAGGTGCGCGACGCACTGGCCGCGAACGGCCGCAAGAAGGTGATCGTGTCCGGTCTGTGGACCGAAGTCTGCAACACGACGTTCGCGCTGTGCGCGATGCTCGAAGGCGACTACGAAATCTACATGGTCGCCGACGCGTCGGGCGGCACCACGCAGGCTGCGCACGACTTCGCGATGCAGCGCATGGTGCAGGCGGGCGTCGTGCCCGTCACGTGGCAGCAGGTGCTGCTCGAGTGGCAGCGCGACTGGGCGCACCGCGAGACGTACGACGCCGTGATGGCGATTGCGAAGGAGCATTCGGGCGCGTACGGGATGGGCGTCGACTACGCGTACACGATGGTCCACAAGGCCGCGCCGCGCACCGCGACGCCGCACGAGTCGATCCCGGCCGTTCCGGCGAAGTAAGCGCGGACGGCCTGCGATCGCTGATGCCGGTGCGGCGGGTTCGACGCGAACGCGCCGCATTGGCTCCCTTGCGCGGGCGGCGGACGTGACCGAAACATGCATGCCGCCCGCGGCAGGCTGATCGGAACACGGCCGCCGCATTCGAATTTTCCGGGAGATTTATCGCATGGAACCTTATCTGGTTTCCCTTGGTGCGGGCCTCCTGATCGGCGTGATTTACAGCGCCATCAAGGTTCGCTCTCCCGCACCGCCGCTGATTGCGCTGGTCGGGTTGCTCGGCATGCTGATTGGCGTGCAAGCGTTGCCCACCGTGAAACAGCTGCTTGGCTTCTGATCAACAAGAGGTGATGCCTATGACCGCAACCGTGACCCAACCGGATCTGATCCTGCATAACGGCAGATTCACGACGCTCGACCGCGCGAACCCCGTCGCGACGGCGGTCGCGATTGCCGCCGGCCGCTTCGTCGCCGTCGGCAGCGACGCGGACGTGATGCCGCTCGCGGGCCGCGCGACGAAGGTGGTCGATCTCGGCGGCCGTGGCGTACTGCCGGGTCTGATCGACAACCACTGCCACGTGATTCGCGGTGGACTGAACTACAACATGGAACTGCGTTGGGACGGCGTGCCCTCGCTCGCGGTCGCGATGGACATGCTCAAGCGCCAGGTGGCCGTGACGCCCGCGCCGCAGTGGGTCCGCGTGGTCGGTGGTTTCACCGAGCATCAGTTCGTGGAGAAACGGCTCCCGACGATCGACGAGCTCAATGCCGCCGCGCCGGACACGCCGGTTTTCATCCTGCACCTGTACGATCGCGCGTTGCTGAACGCGGCCGCGCTGCGGGTGGTCGGCTACACGAAGGACACGCCGGAGCCGCCGGGCGGGACCATCGTTCGCGATGCCGCCGGCAATCCGACCGGCCTGCTGCTTGCGAACCCGAACGCGACGATCCTCTACGCGACGCTCGCGAGGGGCCCGAAGCTGCCGTTCGAGTATCAGTACAATTCGACGCGCCATTTCATGCGTGAGCTGAACCGGCTCGGCGTGACGGGCGTGATCGACGCGGGCGGCGGCTCGCAGAATTATCCCGACGACTACGAGGTGATCCGCAAGCTGCACGACTCGGGCGAGATGACGATCCGGATCGCCTACAACCTGTTCACGCAGAAGCCGAACGCGGAGAAGGAAGACTTCGTGAACTGGACGAAGAGCGTCAAGTATCACGACGGCACCGACTATTTCCGCAATAACGGCGCCGGCGAGATGCTGGCGTTTTCGGCGGCCGACTTCGAAGACTTCCGCGTGGCACGCCCGGACCTGCCCGACCAGATGGAGGATGATCTCGAGGGCGTCGTGCGCGTGCTCGCGGAAAACCGTTGGCCGTGGCGCATGCACGCGACCTACGACGAGACCATCAGCCGCGCGCTCGACGTGTTCGAAAAGGTGAACCAGGACATCCCGCTCGACGGGCTGAACTGGTTCTTCGATCATGCGGAAACCATCACCGAGAAATCGATGGACCGGATCGCCGCGCTCGGCGGCGGCATCGCGGTGCAGCACCGGATGGCGTACCAGGGCGAATACTTCGTCGAGCGCTACGGCGCGCAAGCCGCGGAGGCCACGCCACCGGTGGCGAAGATGCTCGGCAAGGGACTCAAGGTCTCGGCCGGCACCGACGCGACCCGCGTCGCGTCGTACAACCCGTGGGTGTCGCTTGCATGGCTCGTCACCGGCAAGACGGTCGGCGGCCTGCGGATGTACCCGCAGCGCAACCTGCTCGATCGGGAGACGGCCCTGCGCATGTGGACCGAGTACGTGACGTGGTTCTCGAACGAAGAGGGCAAGAAAGGGCGCATCGCGGTGGGGCAGTTGGCCGACCTGGTGGTCCCGGATCGCGATTTCTTCGGATGTGCCGAGGACGACATCGCCGGCACGACGGCGTTGCTGACGGTCGTGGACGGAAAGATCGTGTGGGGCGCGGGGCCGTTCCAGTCGTACGACGCGCCGATCCCGCCCGCGATGCCCGACTGGTCGCCCGTGCGCGAGTTCGGCGGCTATGGCGGCTGGGGCGCGACGCAGCGCGCCGGCGCGCCGCTGCAACGGGCGGCCGCCGCTGCGATGTGCGGTTGCGCGAACGCCTGCAACGTTCACCAGCACGCGCACGCGAGTGCATGGGCGAGTGCGCTACCGACGTCCGACGCAAAGGGCTTCTGGGGCGCGTTCGGGTGTTCCTGCTGGGCGGTCTGACATGACGACGCGGACCCATTGCGACTCCGCGACGTGGGTCCGCGCGCTTCATCGCCCCTGACGCATTTTTTCGAGCCCCTGGGACTGATCGGCTGGCTCGTCCTCGCCACCTGTGCTCAACCATGGACGAGACCCGGCTGGCCGTCGTCCCGCCATTCGGTGACGATACGACGACCGGGATAAAGCGATGAGCCCGCTCCCTCCACCCAAAAGGTGGAGGGAGCGGGCTGACGCCGCAATCTGTCGGATCAGACGGATGGCGGCATGAACCTCGATTGAACACTCGGCCGGGCGGTCGGCGCGCGACCGCGACCGCGCAGACGCTTCAGCGCGAGCGTGCGCGCCGCCATGCACCGGGCGGATGGCCGACGATCCTCGCGAATACGCGGTTCAGATGGCTCTGGTCCGCGAAGCCGCACGCAATCGCGATGTCGGCGAGCGTCATGTCGGACGTCTCGATCAGTTCGCGGGCACGCGTCACGCGCTGTTCGAGCAGCCACTGGTGCGGCGTGCGGCCGGTGGTGCGCGAGAACGCGCGGATGAAGTAGCCGCGCGACAGGTCGCATTCGGCCGCCACTTCCTCGATCGATACGCCGAGATCCGCCTTCTCCAGCAACAGCTCCTGCGCGAGCGCCAGTTTCGCCGGCGACAGGCTGCCCTTGTGGTCGAGTTCGGGCGTGCGCGCGTTGCCGTAACGGCGCACGAGGTACGTGCCGATCGCGAGCCCCACCTGCTCGATGAACAGCGCGTTCAGCGGGCCGGGCGTGTCGAGGCTGTCGGCCACCGCGTGCGCGAGATGGCCGAGCACCGGATCGCGCACGTCGGGGCGGCACGTGAGGCCGCCGATCGCCTGGCCGCCGTGCTCCGGGCCGACGCGCTCGAGATACGCATGCGGCAGCTCGACCAGCACGAAGTCGAAGTTGCCGTACAGGTCCGCATGGAAGTGGCGCGAGAAATCGCGAATGTAGATCGAGTGATGCTGGAACCGGCGCTCGCTCGCGCCGGCGCGCCCGTAGAGCGTGCGGCGATGGCCGGCGGCCAGCGACACGCCGACCAGGAAGCCGCGGTCGCACGCGGGCATGTCGATGTGCTCCACGTGCGCTTCGCGCATGCATTTGCGGTGAAGCCGCAGGCCGCCGGTGGCGGTCTCGACGTCCTTCGCCAGCAAGCTGGCCACGCAGCCGAGCGTGTCCTTCGGTGGTGGTGGCGGGGATACCGCCGGCGCTGCGGTAACGGAGTCTGACATGAAATTCCCGGGCAAGTGACTCGGCGCGCGACATGGCGAGTCCAGTTTAGCGACGCATGTGAACATTCAAAATGAATTTGCACAAACGTCCGCTCGCGAATCTGACGAATTGCTTTCAATGACGGCGCACGGCCGCCGCATCGCCCGTCACGACAAGCGTGCGAGCGGCCCGGCAGAATATAGCGCCCTACTTTTACGTGCAAGCGAATGCGCCGATCGCGTGATCCGGCCGCCGCCCACAGCGCATTTTCCTTCAAGATTTTCGTCGCGCCCCCGTCTACACTCAGCCCGTAATTCAACAGTGTCCGGCCGGCGCCACGGTGCGCCGGGGCCGGACATCCTGCCGGGTGGACTGCCGCGTTCACCGGGCGGTCATCCTGAGGGACCCGGAGGCGGCCATGATCCAGATCGGAACGTTGTCGGTGGATTTCGAGCAGCGCGACATTCGCCGTCAGGGCGCGTCGCTGCGCATCGGTGCACGCGCGCTCGACATTCTCGAAGTCCTGCACCGCGCGAGCGGGGCGGTCGTGTCGAAAGACGACATCATGGACGCGGTCTGGCCGGGGCTGATCGTCGAGGAAAACCGCCTTCAGGTGCATGTGGCGACGCTGCGCAAGGCGCTCGGCACGAGCCGCGATCTGATCAAGACGGTGCCCGGGCGCGGCTACCTGCTGGTCGCGTGCGCGTCGCCCGGCCCGGAACGCATGCCCGCGGCCGACACGCCGGCCGCCGCACCGGCCGCCGTACCGACCGATGCCCGTGCGTCGTCGCTGCCCGCGCCGCTCGTCGGACGCGACGCCGAAATCGCGCAGATCGTCGAGATGCTCGAACGCACGCCGGTCGTCACGCTCGTCGGCGCGGGCGGGATCGGCAAGACGAGCCTCGCCGTACGCGTGGCCCACGCGGTGCGCAGCCGCTCGCGCGAGCGCGTGCTGTTCGTGGAGCTGGCGCGCGCGGGGACGCGTGCCGACATGCTGATCGCCGTCGCGGCCGAACTCGGCCTGGACACGCGGCGCGTGCCCGCCATCGAGGACATCGGCGCCGCATTCGCGGCGTCGCGCTACCTGCTCGTGTTCGACAATGCCGAGCACATCGTCGATCTCGTCGCGAGCCTCGTCGAAACGCTGACGTCGTGCGCCGGCTCGCTGCGCGTACTCGTGACGAGCCGCGAGCCGCTGCATATCTCGGCCGAAGCGGTGCTGCGCATGAGCCCGCTCGCGGTGCCCGGCGACGACGCGCGCATCGACGAGATCGTGCGTTGTTCCGCCGTCGAGCTGTTCCTGGAACGGGTTCGCACGGCCGCACCGGATTGTCCGGTCGACGAAGCCGGCACGCGGCTGATCGCCGATATCTGCCGGCGGCTCGACGGGCTGCCGCTCGCGATCGAACTGGCCGCGGCGCGCGTCGCGACGCTTGGGCTCGCGGTCGTCGCATCGCGGCTGGACGACCGGCTGAACCTGCTGACCGGCGGGCTGCGCTCGGCGCTGCCGCGTCATCAGACGCTGCGGGCGACGTTCGACTGGAGCTACGTGCTGCTCGACCCGGCCGCGCGTGCGCTGTTCCGCCGGATGGGATGCTTCATCGGGCCGTTTACGTTCGATGCCGCGCACGCGGTCGCCGCGGAGCCCGGCACATCGGCCTCGGACATGATCGCGGTGCTCGGCGAACTGGTCGCCAAGTCGCTGGTGACCGTCGAATTCCACGGCGCATCGGCGCGGTACCGGCTGACCGAATCGACGCGCGCCTATGCGCTGGAAAAACTGCACAACGAGGGTGAGTTCGAGCGCATCGCGGCGCGTCACGCACGATACGAGCACGAGCAAGGGCATGAACACGGGCACGAGCACGAACACGCGGCGGCGCGCGTGGACGCCGCGCGCCGCGACGATGGGGGCGCCGAAGCGCCGAACGACCCATCAGCGGAGGTGGGCATCGGAGCATTGAACGACGTGACAGCCGATGCGGTCACGGAAGCGCCGAGCGACGCACCAGCCGATGCATCGACCGACGCGCTCGTCCTGGCCGCCGACGACACGCGCGTGCCCGAAGCGGACCGCCTGGCGCGCGCGCTGCTGGAGCCGGCACGGATGCACGAATGCGCGGCGCGCGCGCGCCAGGTGCTCGACGCTTTCGACACGGCCGCGGCCGACCCGGTCGATGCCGCGCGTGAGATGCGGTTGCGCGCGGCCTGCGCGTCGGCGCTGCTGCATACGGACGGCGATGCCGTGGCCGCGGCCGCGATGTGGGACCGCACGCTCGGTCTTGCCGCCCATGTCGGCGACGATACGTTCGATGCGCGCGCGCTGGTCGGGCAGTGGCATACGATGCTGACACTGTCGGACATTCACGAATCGCTGCGCTACGCGACGCGCTTCGAGCGCGCGGCCGAGCGGCGCGGCGACCGCTCGCAGCGGCTCCTGGCCAACGCGATGGTCGCCACGTCGCTGCACTACTTCGGCGAGCACGCGCAGGCGCGCGAGCGGCTCGAGGCGGCGACGGCCGAACTCGGCGAGGTGGGCGAGCCGCCGTGCGCGCAGGCCGCGCTCGGCGTCGACATGACGACGCTCGCGCGCACGATGCTCACGCGGCTCGTGTGGATTCAGGGCGACCCCGACCATGCGATGCGCATCGCCGGGCAAGCGGTCGAGTGCGCGCGCCGCGGCCCGTCCGCGCTCGCGCTGTGCGTGGTGCTGGGGGCGGCTGCCGTGCCGATCGCCCTGCGCTACGGCGACCACGACATCACGTCCGACTATCTCGCGACGCTGCGCGCGACCGCGAGCGCGCACGGCTTCGACATCTGGCGCAATCACGCGGAATGCCTGACCGGCCAGTTCGACATCCAGGCCGGTCATCCCGGCGCGGGCCTCGCGCGGCTCGAACCCGCGCTGCGGCGCGTCGAGGCGAGCGGGTTCCGGCGGCTGCTCGCCCCGTTGAACGTCGCGTATGCGGAAGGCCTCGTGCGCGTCGGCCGCGCAGGCGAGGCGCGCACGCGGCTCGATGCGACGCTCGCGCGCTGCCGTGCGCACGGCGAGCATCTGTTCGTGCCGGAACTGCTGCGCGTGACGGGTATCGCGATGCTCGAACAGGCACGGATCGCGGCCCCGGATGTCGCGCTCGCGTACGAGGCCGACGGCCATCGTCATCTGCAGATGGCGATCCAGACCGCGAACGGGCAGGGCGCCGCGATGTGGGCGCTGCGCGGCGCGCTGGATCTCGCCGATCACCTGATCGAGCGCGGGCGCACCGCGCACGCGTCGACGCTGGTCGCCGGCGTCGCGCGGCACTTCGATCCGCATTCGCGCGCGCATGATGTGCGGCGCTTGCTGCGCGTGCAGAATTTCGTCCGCCAGGACATGCCGCCGCCGTCCCGCACGCCTGCGCGCCACGACGCCGCCGACGCGGCGCAGCAGGCCGCATAGCGATGCGCGCGTTCCAGGCAACCGCGCGACTGCGCGATCGCGGGATGCGTGCCGATGCGCGCGACGCAGCGGGTTTCCGTCGTTCGACGATGCGCCGCACGCGCGGCGCGGCGCGGCGTGCGCATGCGCACGGGAGGCCCGACGGTGCTTAGAGCGACGGAACCCGCGCGCGCGGCGGACCTCGTCGTCTTCAACGGCAAGATCGCGACCCAGGACGAGCAGCGCTCGTTCGTCAGCGCACTGGCGGTGAAGGACGGGCGCATCGTCGCGACCGGCGACGATCGCGACGTGCTGCGTCATGCGCACGGCGACACGACCTGCATCGACCTGAACGGCCGCACGGTGATCCCCGGCCTCGTCGACGCGCACCTGCAAGCCATCCGCGGCGGCATGCACTTCAACCTCGAACTGCGCTGGGACGGCGTGCCGTCGCTCGCCGCCGCGCTCGACCTGCTGCATCGGCAGGCCGCGCGCACGCCTGCACCGCACTGGGTGCGCGTGGGCGGCGGCTGGACCGCGCTGCAGTTCGCGGAAAAGCGCGGCCCGACGGTGGCCGAGCTCAATGCGATCGCACCCGATACGCCGGTGTTCGTCCGGCATCTCGGCGACAGCGCGTGGCTGAATGCGGCCGCGCTGCGCGCGATCGGCTACGGGCGCGACACGCCCGATCCGCCGGGCGGCGAATTGCGGCGCGACCGTCATGGGCGGCCGACCGGGCTGCTGCTCGCACGCTCCGATCCGGCCGTGCTGGCCGCGGCGCTCGCGCGTGCGCCGGTGCTCGGCGCGGCCGACCGGGTCAACTCGACGCGGCAGTTCATGCACGCGCTGAACCGCGTCGGCGTGACGAGCGCGATCGACGCCGGCGGCGACGGTCTGGCGTATCCGGACGATTACGCGGCGGTCATCGCGCTGGCACGCCGCGGCGAACTGACGACGCGCATCGCGTACGCGCTGGGCGCGCGGCACGCCGGCCGGGAAATCGACGACTTCGCGCAGTGGATCGCGCTGACCTCGCCCGGCGACGGCGATGCGTTCCTGCGCGCGAACGGCGCGGGCGAGCGGCTGCTGTTTTCGGCGATCGATCTGGGGAATTTTCTCGACCCGCGCACCGAACTGCCCGCGTCGGTCGATGCGGAACTGACCGCCGTCGTCCGGCTGCTGGTCCGCCACCGCTGGCCGTTCCGGCTGCATGCGACCTACGACGAGTCGATCGGCCGCTTCCTCGACGTGTTCGAGGCGGTGAACCGCGATACGCCGTTCGCCGGGCTGCGCTGGTGTTTCGACCGGTGCGAGACGATCTCGGATGCGAACATCGCGCGCGTGGCGGCGCTGGGCGGCGGCGTGACCGTGCAGCCGCGCATGGCGTTCCAGGGCGAGGCGTTCATCGCGCGCGACGGTGCGGCCGCGGCGACGCGCGCGCCGCCGATCCGCGCGATGCTCGCGGCCGGGCTGCCGGTCGGGGCAGGCTCCGGCGCGCTGGACGCGGGGAGCTACAACCCGTTCGTCGCGCTGTACTGGATGGTGTCGGGGCGCAGCATCGGCGGCACCATGCTGTATCCGGCGCGCAACCGGCTCGGCCGGATGGAGGCGCTGCGCCGCTACACGGTCGGCAGCGCATGGTTCTCCGCCGACGAGCATCGCAAGGGGGCGCTGGTGCCCGGCCGTTACGCGGATTTCGCGGTGCTCAGCGACGACTATTTCACGATCGACATGGCGCGCATCCCGCAGCTGTCGTCGGTGCTGACGGTCGTAGACGGCAAGGTCGTGCACGCGGAACGGGAATTTGCGTCGCTCGCGCCGCCGCCGCCGCCCGTCAGCCCCGGATGGTCGCCGGTCGCCGATGGCGGCGGCACGCCTGCGCCCGGAGCGAACGGACACGGCGGTCCGCGCGCGTCGGCGGCGGAGATCGGAAGAGCGGCGGGTAGGGAAAGGGTGTTTGCCTAGGTGGAGAATCGGGCGGTCGCCAGCTT
>NZ_JAAGPH010000190.1:0-11860 GCF_017104705.1 Burkholderia sp. Se-20373
GCAGCAACGTCGACTTGCCGCAGCCCGAGCTGCCGAGCAGCGCGAACAGCTCGTTCTTCGCGATCGTCAGGTTCACGTTGTCGACGGCGGTGCTGTCGCCGAATTTCTTCACGACGTTTTCGATGCGCACGAAGGCGTCGTTCGGCTTGAGCATGTCGGTCGCCGGGCGATGCAGCGCATCAGGTGTACTGAATGAATCCCGTTTCATGATGGTCCGTTGTAAGCAGGTAAGCGAATCTCAGGCGTCAGGCGCGACCGGCTGGGCAGCCGCACGGTGCTGGCGGAGAGGAATCGAGCGATTCCTCGTCCGGAACATATGGCGCAACGAAACAGGGGTGGGGAAACGCACGGCGATCGGCAGCCATCCGTGGCGACCGACCGAGGTCGCTGCGCAAGCTGTCGTGAAGATTTCATCGGTTTTCATCGGGCTTTCCGCACGTTTCTGTCGTCTCCAGTGCGAATTTTTAAACCCGTCAAAAAGCTTTTGGATCGCGGATTTCGGTTCCGGACATTGAACGGGATCGATGTTTGGCGAGGCGGGGAAACGGGGGCACGCGCCGGCCCCGTGCGGCGGCGCGGGCGCGCGGCGGCATGGGCGCCGCCGGGTGAAACGGAGGGTGGGGAAAACGAGCAGCCGGGCGGCTGCCACACGCGGCCGGTGCGCCGCGCGGGTTGCGTCACTTCGCGTTCAGTTCGTTCCAGCGCCGGTAGACGTTGATCGCATCGCCGTGCTTCTGCTGCACCATCGGCAGCCGGCGTTCGTCGATCGGCTTCGCATACTCGGCGTAGAACGTGTCGAGCTCGAAATACTTTCGGTCGTCGCGGTAGAACGGCGCGTAGTCCTCGCGCGTCGTGACGTAGACCACCCGCTTCGGGCTGCAGTAGTACAGCGAACCGAGGCACATCGGGCACGGGCTCGCGAGTATGTAGATCTCGCAGTCGCTCAGGTGCTCGGTGCCGAGCGTGCGGCACGCCTCGCGCACCGCGAGGATCTCGGCATGCGCGGTCGGGTCGCGGGTCTGCGCGACGAGGTTCGGGCTTTCCGCGACGATCTCGCCGTCGCGGACGATCACCGTCGCGAACGGGCGGCCGCCCTCTTCCACGTTCTTCATCGCAAGATCGATCGTGCGTTTCACAAAATCCATGGCTGCGTCCTCGTTGAAACGGAATGGCGGGAACGTGCGCCGGCCGCCGGCCGATGCACGTCGGGCGGGAACCTGCGCGGCACCGCTGCCACGGCGCCGCGCCGGCGTCAGAACGGCTTGGTCGGCAGGTACTTGCCGTCGAGCGTGATCACCGCGCGCGAACCGCCTTCGGGATCGTCGACCTTCTTCACGTCGAGCCGGAAATTGATCGCGCTGATGATGCCGTCGCCGAACTTCTCGTGAACCAGCGCCTTCAGCGTCGTGCCGTACACCTGCAGCATTTCGTAGAACCGGTAAATGGTCGGGTCGGTCGGCACGCGATCGTCGATGCTGCCGCGCAGCGGGATCATCTGCAGCAGCAGCACCGCGTCGTCGTCGAGGCCGAGCTTGTCGGCAACGCTGCGTGCGGCTTGCGCCGGCAGCGCGTGCTGGCCGAGCAGCGCGGCCGTCACGAACGCTTCGCTCAGGCCCGTGCCTTCGGTGAGCTGCGCGAACGACAGATTCTTGCGCGCCTTCGCGAGCACGATGGTTTCGGCAAGCGCGTGGCGGGCGGTCTGGCTGTGCTGGGACTGGATCATGGCAATTCCTCGTGGTGGGGTGGGAGCAATCCGGATTCAGGCCGCGACGGCAAGCGTCGCGGGCGTGGCGCGGACCTCGGGATGGTCCGCCAGGGAAACGAACCGGCCGGTCGCGCCGTCGAAGGCGTCGATGCAGCCCGATTCGATGTCGTAGACCCAGCCGTGCAGCGCGAGACGCCCTTCTTCGAGCGCGAGCCGCACGGCAGGGTGCGTCTTCAGGTTCGCGAGTTGCGCGACGACGTTCTCGCGCACCATCGAGTCGATCCGCTCGCGTTCGCCGCGATGCGTGCGTGCCTCGTTCACGACCCGCGCCGAATCGGCGTAGCGCAGCCAGTGGCCGACGGCCGGCATGTGATCCATGCACTGGCAGGTGGCGATCGCGGTCATCGCGCCGCAATCGGAATGGCCGCAGATCACGACGTCGGTCACGCGCAGCGCGGCCACCGCGTATTCGACCGACGCCGATACGCCGCCCGGCTCGGGGCCGTACGACGGCACGATGTTGCCGGCATTGCGGATCACGAACAGGTCGCCCGGTTCGCGCTGCGTGACGAGTTCGGGCACGAGCCGGCTGTCCGAGCACGAGATGAACAGCGCCCGCGGGTTCTGGCTGCGCGCGAGATCGCGGAACAGCGCGGCGCGTTCCGGATAGGCGTCGCGCTGGAACTTCAGGAAGCCTTCGATGATGTCCTTCATCGTGTGTTCTCCGGTGCAGGTGGAATCGATGAAGGGCAGGTTACGCCGGACTTCCAATAACGTAAAAGACTGATTTATGATCTGCCCGATAAGCAGGACTTATAGGAACCGCCATGCTGTTGCGCCATATCCACTACTTCCTCGCCGTCGCCGAGCATCGCAGCTTCACGCGCGCGGCCGCCGCGCTGCATGTGTCGCAGCCCGCGCTGTCCCAGCAGATCCGCCAGCTCGAGGAGACGCTCGGCGCGCAGCTGTTCGACCGCACCGGGCGCGCGACGCGGCTGACCGACGCCGGCGACGTGTATTTCCGCTATGCGCGGCAGGCGCTGCACGATCTCGCGGAAGGCCGGCGCGCGATTCACGACGTGCAGGACCTGAGCCGCGGCTCGCTGCGGATCGCGGTCACGCCGACTTTCACAAGCTATCTCGTCGGGCCGCTCGTCGAGGCATTTCACGGCCGCTATCCGGATGTGTCGCTGTCGGTGCGCGAGATGTCGCAGGAGCGCATCGAGGCGCTGCTCGTCGATGACGAACTCGATGTCGGCATCGCGTTCGAGGACGTGCAGACGGCGGATATCGAAGCACAAACGCTGCTGGTCGAAACGCTCGCGCTCGTCGTGAACCGCGCGCATGCGCTCGCCGGGAAACGCAAGGCCGGCCTGCGCGCGCTGCACGATGCGCCGCTCGTGCTGCTCACGGCCGAGTTCGCGACACGCGCGCAGATCGACCGCTATTTCCGCGCGCACGACGTGCGGCCGCGCGTGTTGATGGAGGCAAATTCACTGGGGGCGGTGATCGAGATCGTGCGCCGCACGAATCTCGCGACGCTGCTGCCGGCGACGATCGCGGCCGGGCACGACGATCTCGCTGCCATCGCGCTCGATCCGGCCGTCCTGCGGCGCACGGCCGTGCTGCTGCAGCGCAAGGGGGCGTACCGAAGCGCGGCCGCGCGCGCGTTCGTCGAACTGGCGTTGGCGCAGGGGGCGGGGAAATCGAATGGGGAAAGCATCGCGCGTGCGACGCGCAAAAGGACGCCCGGCTGAATGCCCGTCATGCTGAACGGCGGGAAAAGCCGGCGCGCGCGGACGTCCGACGTTTCACTCGAACGAAACGCCCGCGTTGCGTTGAACCGACGCGAAGCGACCGCGCGTCAGTTGTACCCGAGAATCGCCACCGCCGCGACGTCCGGCCGATCGATCGTATTCCCGACGAGCGACGTCATCGGCTCCTGCAGCACGGCTTGATACGACGTGACGCGCGGCTCGTCCGACGCACCCGGCTCATCCATTGCCGGCTCATCGAACGCGGCATCGAAACCGCTGAAGAACGCCGCTTGCTTGTACGAAAAAGTCATCTCCATTCCTTTCATTGATTGTGTTTTAGATGTTCTAACCAGCCTGCTTCGACACCGCCGCATGCACGGGCGCGCCGTCGTGCGCAGCCTCCGATCGCGCTAGCTGCGCGCGCGTGCGCCGCGTGATGTGAATCACCGCGAACACGACCGGCGCGATCAGCAGGCCTTCCGCCAGCTCGGGATCGACCGGCAGGTTCATCACGTGCAGCGCCTTGAACGCCGCCGTCGCGAGCGACAGCACGTAGTACGAAATGGCCGCTACCGACAGCCCTTCGACCGCGTGCTGCAAGTGAAGCTGATTGCGCGCGGTGCGCTCCATGCCCGCCAGCAGGCGCGTCACGTCCTTTTCCTGGGCAAGGTTCACGCGCGTGCGCAGCAGGTCGACCGCTCGTGCGATCCGCGCGGCGATCTGCTCGTGGCGCGCCCAAACGCTGCGGCAGGTTTCCATCGCGGGCGCGAAGCGGCGCTCCATGAATTCGGCGATCGTCGGCATCCCTTCGATGCGCTCCTCGCGCAGCTCGTGGATGCGTGCCAGCACGAGCTTTTCGTATGCCCGCGATGCGCTGAAACGTGCGCCCGATCCCGACAGCGATTCGACCCGCACCGCGAGATGCGTGAGCTTGACGAGCAGCGCCGTGTCGTCGCCGTCCGCGCCGCTTGCGTCCATCCGCTGCATCAATGCATGCAGCGCCGCGTGGATCTCGTCGAGCTCGCGGCTCATCCGGCGCGCGACGGGCAGCGCGAGCAGCGCCATCATCCGATAGGTTTCGATTTCATACAGGCGCTGCAGCAGCCGGCCGCCCTGCTCCTCGCGGAAATCCTCGTCGACCACGAGAAAGCGCATGAAGCCGTCGTCGCGCACATGCCAGTCGCAGAACACCTTGCCGCCGCCGAGCACGTTGCTGCCGACGAGCGCGGGCCCGTCGATCCAGCGGCGCAGGTCGCCGCACACGAGCCGCGCGGCGTCGCCCGACAGCAGCTCCATGCGCACCGCGACGAAGCGGATGCCGGCGAGCCGCGCGAACCACGCGGCCGGAATGCCTTCGATCGCGAGATCGTCGAAATAGCCGGTGTCGCGACGCGGCGCGACGAACGTGAAGGTCGAGAATTCGGTGTGACGCTCCCACTTCAGGTGCCAGCCGCTCGGCGACTGCACCGCGTAGTGCGTCGCGCCTTCGTGCGGCGCGGCGATGCCGGTGTCGCGGCACAGCGCGTGCAGCAGCGTTTCGTGGATGTCGGGCTGACCGTCCGCATAGATCGCGTAATGCGTGAGCGACACGGCTTCGGCGAGCCGCAGGAACGGCCGCGCATGCAATTCCGCGGCCAGTGCGGCGCGCAACGGATGGTCCATCATCGAGACACCACGCTTTCCTGTTCAGTGCTGCACGCCGGCTCGGCCGGCCCGAACGCCGCGCCACCCTCGGGTGAAACGTCAACGTGATCGCACTATGGCAGACACACAGCAACAATAAAAACGCATAATGCTGATCGTTACGTTCAGCTTTTCTGATACTTATGAAGATGCTCGATCACGACGTGCTGGCCACCGTCGTCGCCGTCGCGGAAACCGGCAACATGACCCGCGCCGCCGAGGCCGTGAACCGCTCGCAGTCGGCCGTGAGCATGCAGATCAAGAGCCTGGAAGACGCGATCGGCCGGCCGCTGTTCGTGCGCAAGCCGCGCAGCATCGTGCTGACGCGCGAAGGCGAGGTGCTGCTGGGATTCGCCAGACGAATGCTGGCGCTGCGCGACGAGGCCTGGGCGGCCGTGGTGCGGCCGGAAGTGACCGGCAAGGTCGTGATCGGCGTGCCGGACGACTATGCGTCGTCGCTGCTGCCGTCGGTCCTGAAGAAATTCTCGGCGACCTACCCGAAGGTCGAGATCCAGGTGATGGGGCTGCCGAGCAGCGCGCTCGCGCCGCTGATCAAGGACGGCACCGTCGATCTCGTGTGCGGCACGCGCATCAAGGGGCTGTCCGGCGACTTCATCCGCCACGAGCCGATGGCGTGGGCCGCGATGACGAACGGGCCGCGCGTGTGGGAAGAGCGGCCGCTGCCGATCGCGGTGTTCATGCCGGGCAGCGTCGCGCGCGAGAACGCGATCCGCAGCCTGGAGCGCGCGAAGGTGCCGTACCGCACCTCCTATGAAAGCCCGAGCCTGCTCGGGCTGCTCAGCATGGTCGAGGCCGGCCTGGCCGTCGCGCCGCTCGCGCGCTGCGCGATTCCCGCGCAGCTGTCGATGCTCGGCCGCTCGCACGGGCTGCCCGACCTGCCGCCGCTCGAGCTGATCCTCGCGCGCAGCACCAAGTCGAAGCGGCCGCCGTGCGACTTTCTCGCGGAACAGCTGATGGAAGACCTGCAGCGTCAGACCGGGCAGACCGGCGAAGCCTGATCAGCGCGTCGCGCCGAACCCCGCCGCGCTCAGCGCCGCGTTGACGTTCGCGGCGATCGTATCGACGAGCGCCTCGAGCGTGTCGCCGCGCACGTGCCGGTGTTCCGGCGCGACGTGCTCCTTGCGTTGCCAGCCCCACTGCGCGCCCGCCGCGACCGACAGCGTCGCGCCGAACGCGTTGCCGTGGCGGAGGCCGAAGGTGTTCACGTGCCGTCCGGCCACATAGTCCTGTTCGGGCAAATAGAGCCGGATCTCGACCGCGACCTGGTCGCGATCGTTGACGCGCGCGGCCGGGCTGACCGTCGACGCGAACGTCTTGCCGATCCGCCAGGTCACGCAGGTTTCCCACGCCGCGAGCGGCCCGCCGGCCGCGTCGACCCGTTCGGTGTCGACCGACCACTGATGCCGCTCGGGCAGGACGATCGCCTGGTGCAGCAGCACTTCGGCCACGCGCACCGTCGTCACGAGCTGACGCGCGAGCTGCTGGCCCGACGGCAGCGACGCCGTCCTTACGCGACGGCTTTCCGGCCGCGCGACAGGTACTGCTTCCATGAGGCCCATGACCCCTCCGTATTCAGGATCGGCGCCGCGCACGCGATGTCGCGCGCCTGTCCGCCGCCTGCGGGCGGACGGCACGGCGACCGGCACTCGGGCGGCGGATCGGACAACCATCCAGGAACGAGCAACAACCGTTCCCCGACTTACCGCGCGTTCGGCCCGAGGCGCAAGCGGCGGGCGACCGGCCCGATCACCGCATCGGCCTGCTGCGCGATCAGCATGTGCAGCGTGAAATCCAGGTCTTCCGGCGCGATGTCGAAGTGCACGTGCACCACGTCGCGCACGGCGCGCGCGCTGACGACGTACACGCCGAGCGGCGAATGCAGCAGCGCCGCGAGGCGGATGTGCGCGGCTTCGCCGGAGGCGGCCGTCAGCGTGACGGGCAACTGCAGGCGCGGGCGCGGCGGCGGGAACGGAATGACGTTGTCGGGTGCGCCGGCGCGCAACGGGCGGCCGGCGACATGGAAGGCGGGAACGGGACGAATGAAGGTCATGGAGCGGACGGAAGCCGTCTCGGCTGTTCGACACGTCCCCAGCTTAGAAGAGACGACATAAACATCGTGCAAAAAAACGTGCCGCCGATGCAAAAAACGGCATGGGGGGACACATCACATCACCGGCCGGTGACCGGCGGCCGGCGATGCGGCCGTCATCCGCGCACGGTGACCGCGCGCCGCGGCTCGCGTCACCCTCATCTGCGCCCCGCTCTCCTGTGCGTTGCTCCCGTTACGCGGCAAACGCCTCGAGCGACGCGCGCCGCCGCTCGTCGACCATCGATTCGATCAGCGACACCAGATCGTCGGTCAGCGGATCGCAGATGCCCGGCGAGCGATGCAGTTCGAGGTCGGCCGCCGGGAGCGACGGAAAGCCGTCCGCCTCGTCGAGCACGCGCCAGTTCTCGGGCAGCGTGCAGCGGTCGATCATCGTCACGGCCGCGCCGTGGTTCACCGCGATCTTGATGCCGGTCGGGCTCTGGCTCGTGTAGACGACGTGAAACGACCGGTCGGCGGTCGCGAGCGCCTGCAGCCCGCGCTGCCGGTAGCAGCACGTTTCCGGGAACAGCGCGAGCGGCACCGACGCATGGCGGTCGAGCGCGAAATCGCGGTGCGCGGCCCACACGACGTCGTGCCGGCCGAGCACGCGCCCGCCCGCGCCGGGCCCGTGCCGCACGACGAGCGCCACGTCGAGCTCGCCGGCCTGCAGCCGGTCGAGCAGTTCGAGCGACATCCGGCAATGCACGTGCAGGCGCGCGCCCGGCCGCATCGCATAGAACGACTTCAGCAGGTCGGGCAGCCACAGCTCCGCGTAGTCCTCCGGCAGCCCGAAGCGCACGACGCCGCGGTCGCTGCTCGCCTGCTTCAGCGCGAGGATCGCGTCGTTCTGCACCTGGATGATCCGGCGCGCATGGATCAGGAAATTCTCGCCGTCGCGCGTCAGCTCGAGCCGCCGGCTGTTGCGCATGAACAGGTGCGTGTCGAGCCGTTCCTCGAGCGTGCGGATGCGCAGGCTGATCGTCGATTGCGTGCGATGCAGTTGGCGGGCCGCCGCGGTGAAGCCGCCGCTTTCGACGACCGCGACGAATGCCCGGATCAGTTCCGGATCCAGCGAACTGAGCTTCGACCAATCGGGCTTTTGAATGGCAGCCATCGAAATTACTCGCTTTCGAAAAAAGTAGGGAAGACGAAAGATACGGCTCGGAGTACGCCGATTGTTGTCCGGATGCGCTCGGCCCTCCAACCCCTGCCCGGGTATGACAAACCCGGAGCCGGTACGCGCATGCCCCCCGCCGATCCCGCCCCGCCCGCCGTCACGACCACGGGCGAGGCCCGCCCGGCGGGCATTCGCGGGCCGGCTTCAGGGCTTTCCCGGAGACGACGAAAACTCATGGCCCGATCAGAAAACATCGATTCACCGGCCGCCTCACGGCCGACCACAATCGCCTCACCCCCACCTCATCGACGAGACACCGCAATGACCGCATCCCAACCCAGGCAGCTTTACATCGGCGAAGGCTTCGAAGGCCCCGGCGTCAACCTCGCGCACATCAACGTGCTGGTCGGCCCGCGCAATGGCCCGGCGGGCCAGGCGTTCGCCACCGCGCTCGCGACGCCGTCGGCCGGCCATGCGCCGTTCGTCGTGATCGCGCAGCCGGGCGTGCCGACCAAGCCGCTCACGCTGTACGTGAACAAGGCGCAGATCGCCAGCGATTTCCACGGCAATGCCACGTGGGGCGCGTCGCAGGCCGGTATCGCGAAGGCCGTGGCCGAAGCGCTCGAGAACGGCACGCTGCCGCCCGAAGCGGAGAACGACTGGGTCGTCGTGTCGGCGAACTGGGTGAACCCGCAGACCGACGATCTCGACGCCGTGTTCGAGAACAACTACCGCGCGTGCCGCAACGCGATCGTCGCCGCGATGGAAGGGCTGCCGCATCGCGACGCGGTGTTCGCCGCCGCCCGCGACGTGTCGAACCCGTTCTACACCCCGAAGAAAAACTGACGACGACAAGCGGCCGACGCGCGACGGACGGCCGCATCTGGAGGAAACATGGAATACGTCCGCCTCGGCCAGTCCGGCCTGAAGGTGTCCCGCCTGTGTCTCGGCACGATGAACATGGGCACCCCCGAATGGAAGCCCTGGATCTTCGACGAAGCGCGGAGCGAGCCGATCGTGCGCCGCGCGCTCGACGCCGGCGTCAACTTCATCGATCTCGCGGATTTCTACTCGACGGGCGTCGGCGAGGAAGTGGTCGGCCGCATCCTGAAGCGCAACGCGCGCCGTGAGGAGCTCGTCGTGACGACCAAGGTCGGCTACGACATGGGCAGCGATCCGAACGCGGGCGGCCATTCGCGCAAGCACGTGCTCGACGGCATCGACGGGTCGCTGAAGCGCCTCGGGATGGATTACGTCGACATCTTCATGCTGCACTTCTTCGACGTGAACACGCCCGTCGAGGAAACGATGAGCACGCTGCACGACATCGTGCGGACGGGCAAGGCGCGCTATATCGGCGTGTCGACGATGTACACGTGGCAGTTCGCGAAGATCATGCAGGCTTGCGAACGAAACGGCTGGGACAAGCCGATCAACATGCAGCTGCAGCTGAATCTCGCGTATCGCGAGGAAGAGCGCGAGATGGTGCCGTACTGCATCGACCAGGGCGTCGGCGTATCGGTGTTCAGCCCGCTCGCGCGCGGCTTGCTCACCTGCGAGCCGCAATCGACGCGCAACCAGACCGACTTCTTCACCGCGCAGATGTACGGCGATGCGTCGTCGCTCGCGATCGCGGCATCGGTCGCGAAGGTCGCGAAGCGCCGCGGCGTGCCGCCCGCGCAAATCGCGCAGGCATGGGTGCTGAGCCGCCCCGGTATCGCGAGCATGCTGGTCGGCGCGGATTCCGTCGCGCAGTTCGACAGCGCGCTCGGCGCGCTCGAAACGCAGCTCACCGACGAAGAGCTGCACGAGCTGGAACGCAACTACACGCCGTGCGACCTGATCAACGACTACACGGCCGGCAAGCGCATCGCGCGCGAATCGCGTCCGGCGCAGGGCAGTTTCGCGACGGAATGAAGCACGGATGCACTGAAGCACGAAGCTCCGAGGCACTGAAGGAACGACACACAATGAACGAATTTCTGAGGACCGGCCATTTCATCGGCGGTGAATGGCACGAATCGCATGGCGCGAGCGATGCAACCTATCCGGTGCTGAACCCGGCGACCGGCGAGACGATCGCGAAGGTCGCGAAAGGCGGCGCCGACGACACGCAACGCGCAATCGATGCGGCGGCACGCGCGTTGCCGGCATGGCGCGCACTGACCGCAAAGGAACGCGGCGCCCGCGTGAAGCGCTGGGGCGAGCTGATGCTCGACAACCGCGACGCGCTCGCCGAGCTGCTGACGCGCGAGCAAGGCAAGCCGCTCGCGGAGGCGCGTGGCGAAGTCGCGTACGCGGCGAGCTTTCTCGAATGGTTCGCGGAAGAAGCGAAGCGCATGTATGGCGACGTGATCCCGAGCCCGAAGCCGAATGCGCAGATCGTCGTCACGCGCGAACCGGTCGGCGTGGTCGCGGCGATCACGCCGTGGAATTTCCCGCTCGCGATGATCACGCGCAAGGCCGGCCCCGCGCTCGCGGCCGGCTGCACGATGGTGTTGAAGCCGTCCGAGGAAACGCCGCTGTCGGCGTTCGCGCTCGCGGTGCTCGCCGAGCGCGCGGGCGTGCCGGCCGGCGTGTTCAACGTGGTGTCGGGCGACGCGGTCGCGATCGGCGAGACGCTGACGAGTTCGTCCGTCGTGCGCAAGCTGTCGTTCACGGGTTCGTCGCGGGTCGGCAAGCTGCTCGCGAAGCAGTCGGCCGACACGCTGAAGAAGCTGTCGCTCGAACTCGGCGGCAACGCGCCGTTCATCGTGTTCGACGATGCCGATCTCGATGCCGCGGTCGAAGGCGCGATCGCGTCGAAGTTCCGCAACACGGGCCAGACCTGCGTGTGCGTGAACCGTTTCCTCGTGCAGGACGGCGTGTACGACGCGTTCACGCGCAAGCTCGCGGATGCCGTGCGCAAGCTGCGTGTCGGCAACGCGCTCGCAGGTGAAGTCGACCAGGGGCCGCTGATCAACGAAGCGGCGCTCGGCAAGGTCGAGCGGCACGTGGCCGACGCCACCGCGAAAGGCGCGCACGCGCTCACCGGCGGCAAGCGTCACGCGCTCGGCGGCACGTTCTACGAGCCGACCGTGCTGACCGGCATGACGGCCGACATGCTGATCGCCGAAGAGGAAACCTTCGGCCCCGTCGCCGGCTGCTTCCGCTTCGCGACCGAGGAAGAAGCCGTGGCCGCGGCCAACGACACGCCGTTCGGGCTGTCCGCTTACTTCTACACGCGCGACCTCGGCCGTGCATGGCGCGTGTCGGGTGCGCTGGAGAGCGGGATGGTCGGCGTCAACGACGGGATCATCTCGACCGAAGTCGCGCCGTTCGGCGGCGTCAAGCAATCGGGGCTCGGCCGTGAAGGCTCGAAGTACGGCCTCGACGAGTACGTGGAACTCAAGTACACGCTGATGGCCGGCCTCGGCCGCTGACCGCCGGCCGCTCCCCGCGGTCGACCCGCGCCGCGCGCCGTCCGGCCGCGCGGCGGCCTGCTGACG
>NZ_JAAGPH010000191.1:0-11764 GCF_017104705.1 Burkholderia sp. Se-20373
CGCCGGCGCGACCACGGCCGACGCCGCGGCGGGCACGGCATTCGCCCCCGACTCGGGCGCGACCGCCGGCAACGAAAGCGGCACCGGCGCCGCGGGCGGCGTCGGCACGATTGGGGTCGTCATCTTCATCGGCTCGCCTTGCGGCGTCGGCGCGGGTTCGGGCAGCGGCGTGACGGGCTCCTTCTCGGCGGCCTTGACGGTCGCGCGGTCGCGGCGGGCCGGGTCGATCTTCAGGAAATGCTCGACGAGATTGAAGAAGCGCTCATAGAACACGCCGGCGGGAATCGTCTCGCTGGCGGTCTTGACGAGCGCGTCGTCGCTCGACCCGATCGGCAGCGACAGCGAGCCGAACACGCTCAAGCCCACGCTGGCCGACGTATTCGACTTCTTCAGCGTGTAGCGATCCTGCACCGCGTTCACGTACGCGATGCTCGACGAGCCGTCCGCGTTCGCGTCCGCGCACACGACGTGAAACTCGATCACGACGTGCATGTCGTTGTTCGGCTGGAAATTCTTGCTGCCGTCGACCGCGTCGTTGCGCGACGACGACACCACATAGCCCTGGCTCAGCAGCGCGCGCCGCGCGGCCTCGCAGGCCGCGTCGGATTTCGAGTGGAACGTATGCGCGTACGGGCTGCTGGTCGCGTCGAACTGTTCCTGCTGGTAGATCGGCTTGGGCGGCGACGAGCACGCCGCCAGCACGGTCGCGGCCGCGAGCGCGCACGAAACGGAAAACAGGCGAAATCGGTTGTGCATGGCGTCTTTCAGAAGGCTTGGCGAGAGCTCGCGCAACGGCGGTGCCTGGATGAAGCGCGCGGCAATCTCGTAAGGCCGGGGCGCCATTATAGTTTCGTTTGATGTCGCGCTCGCTTCAGTCGGCCGAAGCGCCGCGTGCCGCGGCCAGCAATTGCGACGTCAGCGGATGGTGTTCGCCGCGCCGCGAGCGGATCGCGTGGATCTCCTCGGTCACGTCGCCGGCACGCCCGAGCCGGCGCAACCCGCGCAGCAGCGACGCATCGTTCGCGCCGAGTTCGCTCAGCGGAAATACGCCGAGGCCGCGCGCCGCGAACACGGCCATCAGCGCGCTGTCCTCGAATTCCCCGGCCACACGCGGCACGATCCGTTCACCCTCCAGCCACAGGTCGAGGCGCGCGCGCAGCGCCGAATGGGCGGTCGGCAACAGCACGGGCAGGTCGGCGAGGCACTGCGGAAAGTGTTGCCGCGCGGCCGGCGTGACGAGCACCGCGGGGCCATACCAGTCGACCGGCGACGCGACGAGCCGCTCGCTCGTCACCCGCAGGTTCGAGCCGGACGGCGCGCCCTGGCCGGCCAGCACCAGATCGAGATGATGCAGCGCCAGCTCCGCGAGCAGCGCATCGTGCTCGCCTTCGTGGCACAGCAGCCGCAGCGTGGGGGTATCCAGCACGGGGGCAAGGATCGCGTGCGCGGCGAGCTTGGAGATGCCGTCCGCGAGGCCGACCGCGAGCCGCACGGTCGGCTGGCTGGCCGCCGCGCGCACTTCGTCGGGAATCAGCCGGCCCATCTCGAAGATCGCCTCCGCGCGCGCGAACGCGGCCTGGCCGGCGTCGGTCATCGTGACGCCGCGCCCGGCCGGGCGCAGCAACTGGTGCCCGAGCGCTTTTTCGAGCTCGCGCACCTGCGCGCTGATCGTCTGCACGGCCATGTCGAGCCGCGCGGCCGCGCGCGCGAAGCCGCCTTCCTTCACGACGACCCAGAAGTAGTACAGATGTCGGAAATTGAGCATCGGATCGCTATTTCGGAAAAACCGAACCAAAAATCAGATTCTCTCTGATTTTTTCGAAGTTGGGGGTAGCCTATGATCTGGCTTTCCACTTTCGTATCGGCCCATTTCATGGACTACCTGCTGACGCTTGCCGTTGACCCCGCCGTCTGGGCGGCGCTCCTGACGCTCGTCGTGATGGAAGTCGTGCTCGGCATCGACAACCTGATCTTCATCTCGATCCTCAGCAACAAGCTGCCCGAGGCGCAGCGCGCCCGCACGCAGCGCCTCGGCATCGCGCTCGCGCTGGTGATGCGCCTCGCGCTGCTCGGCAGCGTCGCGTGGATCGCGAGCCTCACCGAACCCGTGTTCACGCTGTTCGACCACGCGTTCTCGTGGCGTGACCTGATCCTGCTGTCGGGCGGCCTGTTCCTCGTGTGGAAGGCGACTACCGAGATCCATCACCACGTGTCGCGCGACGGTGAGGGCGCGGGCGGCTCGGGCGGGGCGGTCGGCCTGACGATGTGGGCCGCGATCGGCCAGATCGTGATGCTCGACATCGTGTTCTCGATCGACAGCATCGTGACGGCGATCGGCATGACCGAGCACGTGCCGATCATGTTCGTCGCCGTGATCGTCGCCGTCGCCGTGATGCTGTTCGCGGCACAGCCGCTCGCACGCTTCATCGACCGCAACCCGACCATCGTGATGCTCGCGCTGTCGTTCCTGGTCGTGATCGGCATGACGCTGATCGCCGAAGGTTTCGGTTCGCATGTGCCGAAGGGCTATATCTACGCGGCAATGGCGTTCTCGGCCTTCGTCGAAGGCATGAACATGCTGGCGCGGCGCGCGAAGGCGAAGCGCGCGGCGCCGACGGATGGCCACTGAGCCGGCGCGCGTGGCACGGCTGCCGCTGCGGTGGCCGGCGTCACGCGCGTCATATGGAATCCAGACGAAATTCGCACGGAAAGGAGAAGCGCGATGAAATGCCCTGTCTGCAAGACGCCCGACCTGCTGATGGCCGAGCGCCAGTCGATCGAGATCGACTACTGTCCGACCTGCCGCGGCGTGTGGCTCGATCGCGGCGAACTCGACAAGCTGATCGCGCGCGAAACCGGCGATGCGCCAGCGCGCCGCGATGAAGCCCCCGTGCGGCACGATGCGCAAGCGCCGCGCGGCCACGACGGCGGGTGGGGGCGCGACGCTCGCTCGCCCGACAGCCGTGACCGACACGATGGCCGCTCGCACGACGATCGCTACAAGCACGACGGCCAGCGTCGCAAGAAATCGGTATTCGACCTGTTCGACTTCGACTGATTGTGCCGCATGGCGTAAAGAAGCCCCGCCGGGCGCGTACCCGGCGGGGCTTTTTCATGCGTGCGGGATGATCGCCCGCGTGGGGGCTTACGCGTTGCCGGCCGTCACGTCGATGCGGCGCGGACGCGTTTCCTCGCGGCGCGGAATCGTCAGCGTCAGCACGCCGTCGCGCAGGTTCGCGTCGATCCTCGACGTGTCGAGGTCCGGGCTCAGCACGAAGCTGCGCGCATAGCGCGTCGCGCGGATTTCGGCGTGGCGCACGCGCAGCTCGGCCGGCGTGTCGAGACGCGTGTCGGCTTCGATCGTCAGCGTGTTGTCGTGCACCTTCACGTCGAGGTTCTCGCGCGGCACGCCGGGCAGGTCGGCCCGCAGCGTGACGCCGAGATGATTCTCGACGATGTCGACGGCCGGCGTGATCGCGGGACGGCGGGCCGCTTCGGCGGCAGCGGGGTGGACGGTGTTGGTCTGACGCTCGGCCAGGGTCGGGTTCGCATTCATGTCGGTATCCTGAAAATTATTGAATGGTGATCGCACGCGGCTTCGATGCCTCGCGCCGGCCGACGCGAATCAGCAGGCAGCCGTTTTCGTAGCGGGCGCTGACCTGGTCGGGATCGGCGTCCCGCGGCAGCTCGACGACACGGCGGAATGCGCCGTGGAAGCGTTCCTGCGCATAGGTGCGCGGATCGTCGCCTTCGCCGCGCGGCGCGGGCTTGCGCTCGCCGCTGATCGTCAGCAGGTCCTTGTCGATCGACACGTCGAAGTCGGCCGCGGCCATGCCGGGTGCGAACGCGACGATCTCGATGGCGCTGTCGGTGGCGCCGACGTTGAGCGCGGGAAAGGCGCCGGGCCGTACCGCGCGAATGCCGGCCGGACGATCGCCGAGCAGGTTGGCCACTTGCCGCTGCACGCGGGCGAATTCGTCGAACAGGTCGCTGCCGAAATGGATACCGCTCATGTTGGTCCTCCTGAACAGGGAACGCGGGAGACGTGACGGCGCGACGCCTGCGGCGGGCGCGTCGTGGAAGCTCCACTGGATCGAAACGGGGGCGGTGCGCTGCATGCTGCACGGCCCGACGACGCGTAATTAGTGGCAGCCGAAGCGCATTTCAAGAGGGAATCCGCAATCTGCGTCAAGGCAGGCCCGCGCGATTCGATGCGACAATCGCCGCGATGTTTTTGCAGACCAACGACACGGGACAATCATGGACATTCGACGCATCGCGATCGTCGGCGCCGGCGTGATCGGCGCGAGCTGGGCCGCCTTCTATCTGACGCAGGGCTTCGACGTCGTCGCGACCGATCCGGCGCCGCACGCCGACACGCGGTTGCGCGACGCGCTGGCCGCGTTTCTCGGCGGCCGGGCCGCCGAACTTTCCGCGCGGCTGTCGTTCGACGCCGATCTCGTGCGTGCGCTCGACGGCGTCGACTTCGTGCAGGAGAACGGCCCGGAGCGGCTCGACCTGAAGCGCGCGCTGTACCGGCAGATGGACGACGTGCTGCCCGCGCACGTGCCGATCGCATCGAGTTCGTCGGGCCTGAAGATGTCGGACATCCAGACCGCGTGCGACAAGCATCCGGAACGGTGCCTGATCGCGCATCCGTTCAATCCGCCGCACCTGATTCCGCTCGTCGAGCTGGTCGGCGGCGATGCCACCAGCCAGGAGGTGATCGCGCGCGTGAAGGACTTCTACGATGCGCTCGGCAAGCAGACGATCGTCCTCAACAAGGAAATGACCGGCCATGTCGCGAACCGGCTCGCGGCGGCGCTGTTCCGCGAGGTGTATCACCTCGTCGGCGAAGGCGTGGTGAGCGTCGCCGATGCGGACAAGGCCGTCGCATGGGGCCCCGGCCTGCGCTGGGGGCTGATGGGGCAATGCCTGACCTATCACCTCGGCGGCGGCGCGGGCGGGATCGCGCACTTTCTCGAACACCTGTCGGGGCCGATCACGAGCTGGTGGGACGATCTCGGCACGCCTTCGTTCGATCCGGACGTCGATCGCAAGCTGAACGACGCATTGCGCGCGATCCAGGGCGAGCACTCGATGCAGGAACTGGCGGCCGAACGCGACCGCCTGCTCGTCGAGCTGATCGACGCGCGGCGCCGCAGCTTCCTGCCGTGATTGCGCGGCGGCGTCGCCTCCGGGCTGCGGCCGGCTACTGCTGCGCGGCGGTTTGCGGGGCCTGCGGCGTCTGTGCGAGCCATGCCGGGCTCGCGGCCTGCACGAGTTCGCGGTTGCGCGCGCGGGTCGCCGCGTTCGGCGGGTAGTTGCCGTCGTTCGTCGGCAGTTCGCCGTCGAGATAGGCCTGCTTGAGTTGCGCGATCACGTCCGCGCGGGTCAGCCCCTGCGCGGGCGCCGCGGTATCGGACGTCTGGGCAAAGGCGGGGGACAGCAGGGCGGCGGCGGCAATCGCGACGGCGAATCGCATGACGTTCATGGCGTGCTCCGATCAAGGGGACGGGACACCGGATGCGCGCGGCGGCTGGCCGTGCGTTCCGATGGGTCCCATTGTCGCGAGCGGGTGCTGCGCGGACGATGACGCGTTCCGGGCAAAGCTGTCAGGTGCGGATGCGGCGCCCCCTGCGCGGGTCGCGCCAGGCGCGGTTACAACTCCGACGCGGCGGTGATCAGCGTCGCTTCGAGTGCGAGCGTCGAACGCGACGCGGCCGTCGGCCGGTCGATCACGTATTCGAGTTCGCCGAGTTCGGGCAGCCCGGCGTCGAGCCGTGCGAGCCCGGCCGGGATCACGTAGCCGGCGAACGCGCTGACGCCGAGTCCCGCGCTCGCGGCGGCGCGCAACACCGCGACGCTGCTGCTCACGACCGCGATCCGGTACGGCCGCCCGACGGCCTCGAGCGATTCGAGCACGCGGCGGCGCGACACGCTCGGCTCCGGATGCATCGCGAGCGGCAATACGGCCTCATGGCCGGTGATCCGCGAATCGGGGCCCGTGCACCAGTACAGCGGCTCGCTGCGGATCACGCGGCCGCGCCGGCTGCCGGCGATGCGCTTCGCGAACACGAGATCGTGCCGCCCCTCGTCGAGCGCGTCGAACAGGTCGCCCGACAGCCCGGTCGAGATCGCGAGCTCGACTTCCGGATTGCGCTGCACGAAGCTCGCGAGCGCGGCCGTCAGGTGCGCCGACGCGAAATCCTCCGACATCGCGAGCCGCACCTTGCCCGACAGCGGCGGCCCGCACACCGACGTGACGGCCTCGTCCATCAGTTCGAGAATGCGCACCGCGTAGCGGAACAGCGCGTCGCCGTGCTGCGACAGGTGCACGTTGCGCGTGTCGCGTTCGAACAGCGGCCGGTCGAGCAGCTCCTCGAGGCGGCGGATATGCTGGCTGACGGTCGACTGCGACAGGCTCACGCGCTCGGACGCGGCGGTGAAGCTGCCTGACTGGGCGACGGCGACGAAGCTGCGCAGCAGCTCGGGCGGTAACGGGCGCATTGCTAAATCCACTGAATCGGTTTCGACAACTTCATAAATGGCCGGATATTGCGGCGCTAGTATCGGATCACGCGCCGGTGCGGCCCGCAACGGGGCGCACCGGACGCGTAGCCCGCGTCGGGCCGGCGGCTGCTTCATTCAGTCTACGGCATCCGGCGTCCGGCCCGAAACCGCATCATCCCATCGACCGCCCGAGAACGTGCCCGCATGACGGGTCGCCGGGCCGCGGCGCCCCGCCGCAGGAGACACGCCCGGCACGGGATCGGCGGGCAAGGTTCGACTCCTGCTGGCGGCAATGCGCCCGTCACGAAGAGACTGGAGACGACTCATGATCATCTACGGAACCGCGCTGCTGGCGTTCTGCCACCTGGCCGGACTGTTCCTCGGCGACCTGCTCGGCAGCGCGATCGGCGTGAAGACCAACGTGGGCGGCGTCGGCATCGCGATGCTGCTGCTGATCTGCCTGCGCCTGTGGCTGCACCGCCGCGGCTGGCTGCCGAAGGAAACCGAGGCCGGCGTCGGTTTCTGGGGCGCGATGTACATCCCCGTCGTCGTCGCGATGGCCGCGAACCAGAACGTCGTCGCCGCGCTGAAGGGCGGCCCGGTCGCGCTGCTGGCCGCCGTCGGCGCGGTCGCGATCTGCGCATGCTGCATCGCGGTACTCGTGCGCACCGGGCGCGACGACACGGCCTTCGCGGGCGTGCCGCAATTCGAAGAACAGTAACGGAGGCCGCCATGCTGCAGATGCTCGAAAAAACCGTCGCCCACAACGGGCTCGTCGCGTCGTTCGCGCTGGTCGGCCTGATCATGTGGCTGTCGTCGATCGCGTCGCGCAAGCTCACGTTCGGCCGCGTGCACGGCTCCGCGATCGCGATCGTGATCGGTCTCGTGCTGGCCTATGTCGGCGGCGCATTCACCGGCGGCGAGAAGGGGCTGGCCGACGTCAAGCTGTTCGCCGGCATCGGCCTGATGGGCGGCGCGATGCTGCGCGATTTCGCGATCGTCGCGACCGCGTTCGAAGTGCAGCCGACCGAGGCGCGCAAGGCCGGGCTCGTCGGCGTCGTGTCGCTGCTGCTCGGCACCGTGCTGCCGTTCATCGTCGGCGCGTGCATCGCGCGCGCCTTCGGCTATACCGACGCGGTCAGCATGACGACGATCGGCGCGGGCGCCGTCACCTACATCGTCGGTCCCGTCACGGGCGCGGCGATCGGCGCAAGCTCCGACGTGATCGCACTCAGCATCGCGACGGGGCTGGTCAAGGCGATCATCGTGATGGTCGGCACGCCGGTCGCGGCCAACTTCATGGGCCTGAAGACACCGCGCTCCGCGATGATCTTCGGCGGCCTGGCCGGCACCGTCAGCGGCGTGAGCGCGGGGCTCGCCGCGACCGACCGACGGCTCGTCCCGTACGGCGCGCTGGTCGCGACGTTCCATACGGGCGTCGGCTGCCTGCTCGGGCCGTCGCTGCTGTTCTTCACGACGCGCGCGCTGGTCGGCGCGTAGGCCCCACCGATGGGCGGCCCGTGCGCGGGCCGCATCCATCGCGGCGTCCTCTGAGTCGCATTCGTCAACATCATCAATCGGCGGCGGCGCCAGGCTTAGAATGCCGCTGAACCATCGAAGCGGGAGAACTGTTCATGACGGGATGGAATCACGCGCGGCAGGCGCGCGATGCACGCCTCGCGGCCGGCGCGGCTTACGCGCAGGGCAAGCGGGTCGATGCGCGCGACACCGTCGCGTTGCTCGAAGCGGTGCTGCGGCCCGGCGACCGCGTCTGCCTCGAAGGCGACAACCAGAAGCAGGCCGACCTGCTCGCGACGGCGCTCGCCGACGTCGACAGCGCGAAGATCCACGACCTGCACATGGTGCAGTCAGGCGTCGTGCTGCCCGAGCATCTCGACGTGTTCGAGCGCGGCATCGCGAAGCGTCTCGACTTCGCGTATTCGGGCCCGCAGTCGCAGCGCATCGCGAAGCTGCTGTTCGGCGGCAAGATCGCGCTCGGCGCGGTGCACACCTATCTCGAGCTGTTCGCGCGCTACTTCATCGACCTCACGCCGCAGGTCGCGCTGATCGCCGCGGTCAGCGCCGATCGCGACGGCAATCTCTACACCGGCCCGAACACCGAAGACACGCCGACCGTCGTCGAGGCCACCGCGTTCAAGGACGGCATCGTGATCGCGCAGGTCGGCCGCATCGTCGACAAGGTGCCGCGCGTCGACATCCCGGGCGATCGCGTGCATTTCGTCGTCGAGGCCGGCCGGCCGTTCTACGTCGAGCCGCTGTTCACGCGCGATCCGGCGGCGATCACCGAAACGCAGATCCTCACCGCGATGCTCGCGATCAAGGGCATCTACGCGCCGTACGGCATCAAGCGCCTGAACCACGGGATCGGCTTCAACACGGCCGCGATCGAGCTGCTGCTGCCGACCTATGGCGAGAAGCTCGGGCTGAAGGGCAAGGTCTGCTCGCACTGGGCGCTCAACCCGCACCCGACGCTGATTCCCGCGATCGAGTCGGGCTGGGTCGAGCAGATCCACTGCTTCGGCTCGGAAGTCGGGATGGACGACTACATCCGCGCGCGTTCCGACATCTGGTTCACGGGCCCCGACGGGTCGCTGCGCTCGAACCGCGCGTTCTGCCAGACGGCGGGCCTCTATGCGTGCGACATGTTCATCGGCTCGACGCTGCAGATCGACCTGTCCGGCCATTCGTCGACGGTCACGGCCGAGCGCATTGCCGGTTTCGGCGGCGCGCCGAACATGGGGAGCGACGCGCGCGGCCGGCGCCATCCGAGCGAGCCGTGGCTGAAGGCGGGTGCGCAAGCCGATCCCGACACGCCGGCGGCGCTCAGGCGCGGCCGCAAGCTCGTCGTGCAGATCGGCGAGACGTTCGGCGACAAGAACGTGCCGATGTTCGTCGAGAAGCTCGACGCGCTCAAACTCGCCGACAAGCTGCAGCTCGACCTCGCGCCGATCATGGTCTACGGCGACGACGTCACGCACATCGTCACCGAGGAAGGGATCGCGAACCTGCTGATGTGCCGCGACAAGGACGAACGCGAGCACGCGATCCGCGGCGTCGCCGGCTATACGGAAGTCGGCCGCGGCCGCGACCGGAAGATGGTCGAGCGGCTGCGCGAACGCGGCGTGATCCGTCGCCCGGAGGATCTCGGTATCGATCCGCTCGACGCCGACCGCCGCTGGCTCGCCGCGCGTTCGATCAAGGATCTCGTGCACTGGTCGGGCGGCCTGTATGCGCCGCCGGCCCGGTTCCGCAACTGGTAAGGACAAGGGCATGGAACAGTTGAACTATCGCTTCACCGCGCGCGAGCGCGCGAAGGGCGAGCAGGCCGCGGCGCTCGTCGGCGTGGTGGCATCCGGCAATCTCGAAGTACTCGTCGAACGCGTGCTGCCGGGCAACGAATGCGAGATCGACATCCGCACGGCGGCGGTCGGGTTCGGCGCGGTGTGGCAGGCCGTCGTCGCGGATTTCGTCGAGCGGCGTACGCCGGGCGGCCTGAAGCTGTCGATCAACGACGGCGGCGCGCGGCCCGACATGGTGTCGCTGCGGCTCGCGCAAGCGGTGCGGGCGATCGAGGGGGACGCATGATGAACGACGCGATCCACGATACGCGTGATGCCCCCGCGTTCGTCGCGAACGCCGCGAGCTGGTACGAAGCATCGGCGCGGCAGCGCATCGACGCGCTGCTGGACGCCGGCAGTTTCAGCGAATTCCTCGGCCCGGCCGAGCGCGTGACCAGCCCGCACCTGCCGCTGTTCGACCTGCCGCAGCAGTTCGACGACGGGATGGTGGTCGGCCACGGCCGGCTCGACGGCCAGCCGGTGTTCGTCGCCGCGCAGGAAGGCCGCTTCATGGGCGGCGCGTTCGGCGAAGTGCACGGCGCGAAGCTCACCGGGCTGCTGCGGGCCGCGCGCGAAACCGGCAAGCCGGTGCTGATCCTGTTCGACACGGGGGGCGTGCGGCTGCAGGAAGCGAACGCGGGCGAGCTCGCGATCGCCGAGATCATGCGCGCGCTCGTCGAAGCGCGCTCGGCCGGCGTGCCGGTGATCGGGCTGATCGGCGGGCGCGCGGGCTGCTATGGCGGCGGCGGTTTGCTCGCCGCGTGCTGCTCGGCGCTCGCGGTATCGGAGCAGGGCCGCATCAGCGTGTCGGGCCCCGAAGTGATCGAGACCAATCGCGGCGTCGAGGAATTCGATGCGAAGGACCGCGCGCTGATTTGGCGCACGATGGGCGGCAAGCACCGGCGGCTGATCGGCGGCGCGGATCGCTACGTGGCCGATACGCCCGCTGCGTTCCGTGCGGCGGCGCTCGCGCTGATCGGCCGTGCGCCGACGTTCGATGCGGCGATGTTACGCGCGGAACAGGCCCGCCTCGAAGCGCGTGTCGACCGGTTCGGCGCGTGCAAGGATGCGCTCGACGTGTGGCGTGCGCTGGGCGCAGCGGCGCCGGAAGCGATCCCGGGGATGCCGGACGATGCGTTCGCCGCGCTCGCGGACCAACTGCAGGAGAGCCCGCATGACGCTCGATGAAGTGCTGAATTCACTGTTCCCGCAAGGCCATTCGATCGCCCGTCACGGCGGCCTGCTGACCGGTCGCGCTGAACTGGCCGGCACGCGCGTCGACGTGATCGGCGTCGCCGACCGTTTGCCGTTCGGCATCGACGAGGCGCTGACGCTCGCGTCGCACGTGCTCGACACGATCGAGCGTGGCGGTGACACGCCGATCCTCGTGCTGGTCGACAGCGACAGCCAGCGGATGAGCAAGCGCGACGAACTGCTCGGCCTGAACGAGGGGTTGTCGCATCTCGCGAAGTGCCTGATGCACGCGGATCTCGCCGGACACCGGACGATCGGCGTGCTGTACGGCCACACGGCCGCCGGCGCCTTCATCGCGACCGCGCTCGCGACCCGCACGCTGCTCGCGGTGCCGGGCGCCGAGCCGGAGGTGATGGACCTGCCGTCGATGTCGCGTGTGACCAAGCTGCCGATCGACGTGCTGAAGGAGATGTCGCGCACGACGCCGGTGTTCGCGCCGGGGCTCGACAATCTCGTGAAGATGGGCGCCGTCGACGCCGTGCTCGATCCGGCCCGCTCGCTCGACGCGCAGGTCGTTGAATGGCTCGGCAAGCCGGCCGACCACGCCGACCGGCGTGCATCACGCGGCCGGCCGGTGGCCGCCGACGTCGCCCGGCGCGTCGAGGCACTCGCGCGTGCCGCACGCTGAGCTGCCGTTG
>NZ_JAAGPH010000192.1:0-11496 GCF_017104705.1 Burkholderia sp. Se-20373
GGGGGGGGGGGGGGGGGGGGGGGGGGGGGGGGGGGGGGGGGGGGGGGGGGGAGGGCGGGAGCGGGGGGGGGTTCGGCGACGGCGGGGGGGGCGCGGCGCCGGCGCGGGGTGCCGGCCGGCGCCAGCGACGGGAATTGCGCGCGGCGCACGTCGTCGAGGGAATCTTCGCGTTTCATCATCCATGGGCTCCCGAGGAGGGCCGGGCGTCGCCCGGTTCGTGCGCCGCCGCCCGCGCGGCGCCTGGAGACGGCGTGAGCCGCCAGATCGCATACGGGCGCACATGCGGATCGAGCGAGACGTACTGGCGATGCCCGCGCCAGATTTCCGCATGCGTGGCGTCCTGTTCGAGCGCGTCGAGCGGTTCGCCGTCGACGAGCCCCAGGCCGCGCCACAGCGACGCATCGAGCGTGAAATTCGTGACCTGCGGATGCCACGGATCGGTGCTGATCGCGACGACGACCACGCTGTCGAACGCCGGCGTCGCCTTCACGAACACGAGCACCGCGTCGTTGTCCGCGTCGGCGAACGTGAGGCCGAGATGGGTCTGCAGCGCCGGGTGGGCGCGCCGCGCGCGGTTCAGCCGCGCGACCTCGGCGCCGATATGCGCGGCCTTGCTCCAGTCGCGCGCCCGCAGCTCGTACTTCTCCGCGTCCGCGTATTCCTCGCTGTCGGGCAGCGGCGCCGATTCGCCGAGCTCGAAGCCCGAGTACAGGCCCCACGCGCCGGCCAGCGTCGCCGCGAGCGCCGCGCGGATCACGAACTGCGTGCGCGGCGCGTTCTGCAGGTGGCGCGGGTTGATGTCGGGCGTGTTGACGAAGAAGTTCGGCCGGAAGAACTCGCGCGCCGGGCCGGTCGTCAGCTCGGTCAGGTAGTCGATGAATTCGCGCTTCGACTCGCGCCACGTGAAGTACGTGTACGACTGCGAGAAGCCGACCTTCGCGAGCCGGACCATCATCCCCGGCCGGGTGAACGCTTCGGACAGGAATACGACGTCCGGATGCCGGCCGCGCACGTCGTCGATCATCCACGCCCAGAACGGCAGCGGCTTCGTGTGCGGATTGTCGACGCGGAAGATCCGCACGCCCGCGTCGACCCAGAACAGCACCGCGTCGCGCAGTGCGAGCCACAGGTCGGGCAGCGCATCCGGCGCGTAGAAATCGGGGTTCACGATGTCCTGGTAGCGCTTCGGCGGATTCTCCGCGAAGCGCAGCGAGCCGTCGGGCCGCCACGCGAACCAGCCCGGATGCGCGGCGAGCCACGGATGGTCGGGCGAGCACTGGATCGCGAAATCGAGCGCGATCTCGAGCCCGTGGCCGCGCGCGGCATCGACCAGCGCGCGGAACGAGTCGAGCGTGCCGAGCTGCGGATGCACGGCCGTGTGGCCGCCGTCCGGCGAGCCGATCGCGTAGGGGCTGCCGACGTCGTCGGGGCCGGCCTTCAGGCTGTTGTTGCGGCCCTTGCGCGCGGTCGTGCCGATCGGGTGGATCGGCGGGAAATACAGCACGTCGAAGCCCATGTCGCGGATGCGCGGCAGGTGCGCGATCACGTCGTCGAACGTGCCGTGCCGGTGCGGATCGTCGCTCGCCGAGCGCGGAAACATCTCGTACCAGCTGGAGAAGCGCGCCGCGCGGCGCTCGACGTCGACCGGGAAGGTCGTCGTGTCGTGCGTGACGAACGGGCGGTAGCGCAGCGCCGCGAACGCGTCGGCGAGCGGCGCCGCGCCGAGCTGCGCGAGCCGCGCGTCGGCCGGCGCGTCCTTGAATTCGGCGACGAGTCGTTTCATCTGCGTGCGCGCGCGCGCATCGAGCGGATCGGCGAGCTTGAGCGCGGTCGCGAGCAGCAGCTGCGCTTCGCGCAGTTCGAGCGTCACGTCCTGGCCGGCCGCGTGCTTCTTCGCGACATCGTGGACGAGCGACGCCCAGTCGTCGCGCCAGGCAATCACGCGAAATTCATGGCGGCCGAGCCGGTCGAGCACGACGCGGGCGTGCCAGCCGTCATTCGGTTCGGCTTCGAACGGGATTTCGCGCCAGTCGTCGTCGCCGGCGGCGCGCCACTGCAGCGCGGCCGCGAGATGCGCGTGCCCGTCGGTGAAGATCGACGCGTGAACGACGAGCGTCTCGCCGATCACGCGCTTGACCGCGAAGCGGCCGCCGTCGACCGACGGCTCGACGCGCTCGATCGCGATCCGGTCGGCCGCGAGCGCCACGGAGAGCGCGCCGCGCTCGCGTGCGGCGTCGTGGCGAGTCGTGACGGGCGGCGCCTGCCACGCGTGCAACAGCGCGTACGCGCCCCGGTCGAGCGTGAACGGTTCGAGCACGGCCGGCGGGTGGGTGTGCATGCCGTCGTGCGTGGCGACGCGCGTGAATCCGCCCGGCACGCCGGGCAGGATCGTCGCGGGGTCGACCGTCACCGCCGCGTCGAGCTCGGGATTCAACACGATCAGCAGCGCCGCTTCGTCGTGCTCGAGCGATGGCCCGGTGCCGCGCAGCAACGCGGTCGCCGGTGCGCCGGGCGCGCTCAACTGCACGATTTCGCCGCGCGCGGCCGCCACGGGCGTCGCGCGGCGCCATGCGTTCGCGTCGGCGATCGTGCCCGACAGGTCGAAGCGCGCGCGCTCGAACGCGGCGCGGTAGCGGGCCGCATCGGCGTCGCGCACCATCAGCGGCATCGTGACGCCGCGCTCGAAGCCCATCGGCACGAGCCAGCCGGTGCCGACGGCGGCAGCGGTCCACAACGCGCGGCGATAGGCGCGGGCGACGGTGTCATCCGACGCGTCGGGCCAGTCGTCGGCGAGGCGCGGGCCGTCGAACGCGTCGGGAAACGCGATCGGCGCGCCGATGCGCCGCAGCAGCCGGTGTTCGTCGACGAACCACGGCGCGCGCAGATCCCACCAGCGCACCGATGAAAACACCGCGTCGAACCCGGCGGCTTCGAGCTGCGCCAGCGCGTCGCGTGCATGGCCGGGCACGCCGGCGAGCACCGCGACGTCCGGGCGCGTACGGCGCAGCGCCGCCCGCCAGCCGGGCCACCAGCCGGCCGGCAGATGATGCGGCGCGTCGATCAGGAAGCCGGCCGCGCCCGCATCGGCGAACGCGGCGAGGTGCTTGCACCACCACGCGGACAGCGCGTCGCGCACGGCTTCATCGCCGAGGTTCGCATGGGCGACGTCCAGCGCGTGCGCGGTGCCGCGCGGATCGATCAGTGCATCGTCGTGCGTGCGCTCGACGTACCAGTCCGGATGCTCGGCACGCAGCGGGTTCTCGCGCGCGATCCGATCCGGCACGACTTCGAGCAGCAGGCGCAGCCCGTGGCCGTGTGCGAGCTGGGCGAGCCGCGAGAAGGTTTCGAGCGCGCTCGCGCGTGTCGCGAACGCTTGGGACGGCCGCCGGAAATCGGCCGCGTGGCGCGGAAAGCCGGCGACGCTCGCGGCCCAGAACGCGCCGACGAGCACGTGATCGAAGCCCATGCCGGCGATGTGCGCGAACGTCTGCGGCCATGCGTCGAGCGGTCCGACGAGGCGGGCGTCGCAGAAGTAGAGGTGCGGAGAAAAGGGCGGCGTGGAGTCCATGGCGCGGGCGTAGGGGCGGCAGTCAATGACGCCGGTTCGCCGCAACGCGCGTGCCTGCCGGGTGGTTTCCCGCGGGGCAAGGGCGGGCGGGGGCCCCGCGGCGGCGGGGACTGTCGTTTTTACATGACCGCTGGGTAGCGGCATGCACTTACATGCGCGGCACCGAGCGGATATCCGTGCTGTCGCCCGTGGCGCGATCGTCATCGGCTTCGGGAAGCGGCACGACGGGATCGCAGCGCACCACCGCACCCTGTTCGATCCGGTGCGGGAACGGCGGCGGTGCATCGATTTCGTCGCCAAAGCGCGCGCGCACGAACGCCCGCAGCAGCGCCACGCGCGCATCGCGCCCGTGCGCGCCGCAGGTGGACGGGCCGTCGACGAAGGTCGCGTCGCATTCGACGTCGTCGCCGTGCCGTGCGATTCGCAGATCGTCGACACGGTCGAGCACCGCGCCCGCGTCGGACCACGACGCCGACGGCACGAAACACGTGTCGAGCCGCCTGAGTGCGTCGCACGCAGCCGTCACGACCAGGTGCGGCGCGACGGCGGTGAAACGCAGCGTGTCTTCGTCATCGGCGCACAGCGCGCGTGCACACCAATAGTCGAGATCGTTTCCGTCGAGTGCGTCGGTTCGCATGGGCCGGCTCCGTCGGGTCAAAACGGGCTCACCGCGCAAGCGACGTGCCCGTCGCGGGCGTCGCGCGGTCCGGCACGATCACCATGCGTCGACGTCCCGGTTGCCGTCGATCCGCTGCAGCAGCGCGTCGCAACGCTCGCGCAGCGCGTTCAGTTCCGGCGAATCGGCGTCGAGCCGCACCCGTTCACCGCTGTCGGGATCGCGGTTCGCGATCGCGATGTCGTAGATCCCTTGCGCGATCGTCGCGGACGCGTCCGCGATCCTGATCCGCGCAAGCCACCCGCATTCGGCGTGATGGCACGCGAGCCACATCCGCTGCACGTCGACGAGCTGTCCGGTGGTGAGCCATGCACCGGACCGCATGCGCGCAGCCAGCTGGCTCGTCACGAGATAGGAGAGCAGATCGGTCGTCTGATTCACAACGAGGCTCCTTCGAAGGTCGGGACGTTCGATCCGCGAGCCGGGTCGCGGGAGCGGAGCCGGGAGAGGCATCGGTGCGCGGATCGTCGTCCGGTTGCAGGAGGAACCGCTTCGCGGGCTCGCGACGCATGCCCGGGGCGGTTCGGTGCGCGACCGGCGCGCAAACCGCGTTCCAGCAGGCGAGTGTCAGGCACGGCGCGTGCGCACGGGGCCGACCGGGCGCGCGGCGATCATGCGGCGCGTATTTTTTGCATCGTCATCGCAGATAGGTACAGGAGGCCACCGTGCAAAATCAACAGGACGCACAGATTCGGGATCCGTATCGCGGGCACGAGATCCGTGTGTGGGCGCGGCGCAACGACAGCGGCGCGTGGCGTGACGAGGTGCAGGTGTATGTGGGCGGCGAGCGCATCGACCTGGTCGTGCCGGCGGCCGATGGCCCCGACTGGACGACCGAGAACGAAGCGCTGCTCGCGGGTGTCGAGCGGGGCCGTTATCTGATCGACAAGCGCATGGACGACGATTGAGCCGCGCGGCGGCCGCGTTCCGGTTCCGCGCAGGCGTGGCCGGTGGCCGTTCGCGGCCTGACGAAACCGACGGCGCGCCGGCGCGGGCGCCGTCGGCGAAGCAGGCGTTTCAGGGCCGCGCCGCAATCTCGTCGAGATGCCACAGCAGATCGGCCGGATCGTCGTACACGCGCAGCGCGCCCGCGCGTTCGAGTTCGTCGCTGCCGTATCCGCCCGACAGCAGCCCGACGCCGAGCGAGCGGCAGCGGGCGGCGGCGAGCATGTCCCAGATGCTGTCGCCGACCACGACCGTGTGCTCGATCGGCACGTTCAGTTGCGCGGCGGCCGTCAGGAACAGGTCGGGGTCGGGCTTCGCGTACTTGACCTGGTCGCGCGTCACCACCACGTGCTTCGCCGGATCGACGCCGAGCGCCTCCAGATTGATGGCGGCCGTCTCCATCCGCCCGCTGGTCGCGATCGCCCAGCGAATGCCCGCCGACGACAGCGCGGCCAGCAGTTCGCGCGCACCCGGCAGCGGCCGGACCTGCGCGCGCAGCCGCTGGTACGCGGCCGCATGGAGGCGCGCCAACCGCTCGACGCGCTCGGCGTCGAGGTCGCCCGACGTCTCGCGCAGCAGCTGGTTCAGGAACAGGCCGCCGCTCATGCCGATCTTGCGATGGATGCGCCACACCGACAGTTCGATGCCTTCGGCATCGAGCGCTTCCTTCCACGCGAGCACGTGCTGGTAGACGCTGTCGACGAGCGTGCCGTCGAGATCGAACAGAAAAGACGTTTCAATGCGCATGTGATTCTCCTGGCTCGAAAGGGGGCGAGCGAACGGGTCGTGAGAAGCGAGTCGGCACATTATCGGCGCACGGCGATGTCATGACCATGTCCCGCGGCCCGCAGACTCGACGCCACGCCACCCCGCGCCGCGCCGCGCCGTGTCATGTGCCGCTGGTACAATCGCGGCGATCGCCGGGCCGGGCTCTCCGCGCCGCGCGCCCCCAACCCTCGTCTCGCCGATTCCAGGTATGGCTACACCGGACGCCGTCAGTTCCAAGCACTCGTGGTGGGGTGTCCTGACCCTGGCACTCACCGCCTTCATCTTCAATACCACCGAATTCGTGCCCGTCGCGCTGCTCAGCGCAATCGGCGACAGCCTGCACATGCAGCCGACCGACGTCGGCCTGATGCTGACGATCTATGCATGGGCCGTGGCCGTCGTGTCGTTGCCGCTGACACTGGCCACGCGCCATGTCGAGCGTCGCAAGCTGCTCACGTGGGCGTTGCTGGGGTTCATCGCAAGCCACGTGGTGACCGGCGTCGCGTGGAATTTCGCGGTGCTGATGGTCGGCCGGCTGGGCATCGCGTGCGCGCATGCGGTGTTCTGGTCGATTTCCGTGCCGCTGGCCGTGCGGCTCGCGCCGAGCGACCGGAAAAGCCGCGCGCTCAGCCTGCTGGCGATGGGCACGGCGATCGCGATGGTGGCCGGCATTCCGCTCGGGCGCGTGGTCGGCGAGACGTTCGGCTGGCGCGTCACGTTCCTGATCATCGCCGGCGCGGCGGCTGTCGCGCTGCTGCTGCTGCGTGCGACGTTGCCGGTATCGCCGAGCCAGGGCGCCGGGTCGCTCAGCAGCATCGGCGTGTTCCTGCGCAAGCCCGCGCTGGTGGCGCTGTACGCGATCACCGTGCTCGTCGTGTCCGCGCATTTCACGTCGTACACGTACATCGAGCCTTTCGTCCAGCGCGTCAACCACGCGAGCAGCAGCCGGATCACCTATGTGCTGATCCTGTTCGGCGTCGCCGGCATACCGGCCGCGATCTGCTTCAACCGCCTCTATCCGCACCGGCCGGACGATTTCCTGCTCGGGTCGATCGTCGCGCTGGCGGGGTGCCTGCTGATCCTGTTCCCGTGCGCGCTGAACATCGTCACGCTGTCCGTGCATACGCTGGTCTGGGGCGGGGCGATCGTCTGCTTCGGGCTGGCGATGCAGGCATGGGTGCTGAAGCTGGCGCCGGAGGGCACCGACCTCGCGGTGTCGATCTTCTCCGGGCTGTACAACGTCGGCATCGGCGCGGGCGCGCTGATCGGCAACCATATCGCCGGCGACTTCGGGCTGCCGTGGGTCGGCACGTTCGGCGGCGTGGTCGGCGCGGTGGCGGTCGGGATCGCGTGGCTGGCGCTGCGGTTGCACGCGAGGCAGGCGGCGGCGTAGCCGACGCCGGGGGGCGGCATGCGGCGCACGCCGCCACGGCCCGGCCTCGCGCTTCGCTCGTCAGGCGACCGAGTAACCGCCGTCGGCCACGAGCGCATGCCCCGACACGTAGCTGGAGTCGTCCGATGCGAGGAACGCGACGATCGTCGCCATCTCCTCGGCGGAGCCCCAGCGTCCTGCCGGCGTCGATGCGGCGAACGCCTGTTGTGCCTCGTCCGACGGCCAGATGCCGCGGTGATGGAACGGCGTTTCGATCAGCCCCGGGCACAGTGCGTTCACGCGCACGCCCCGCTTGAACCATTCGATCGACGCGGTCTTCGTCATCCCGATCACCGCGTGCTTGCTCGCGATATAGACCGACGCATTCTCGAAGCCGATCAGCCCGCCCATCGACGCGTTGTTGATGATGCTGCCCGAACCCTGCCGCAGCATGATTTCAGCAGCGTACTTCATCGAATTGAATACACCGCGCACGTTCGGTTCGAACACCCTGTCGAACCGCTCGGCATCCTGCTCGAGCAGCGGCGCGAACACGCCTTCCGTGCCGGCATTGTTGAACGCGATGTCGAGGCGTCCGTAGGTCTCGACCGTGAAATCGAACAGCTTGCGCAGATCGTCTTCGTTCGCAACGTCCGCGACGAAGGCCTTGGCTTCGCCGCCGGCAGTCACGATTTCGTCGACCAGTCGATCGAGCTCGGCCTTGCGTCGTGCGGAAACGACGACCTTTGCGCCGCGCCGCGCGAGTTCGATCGCCGACGCGCGGCCGATGCCGGAGCTGGCGCCGGTTACCACGGCGATGCGGCCGTCGAGTTGGGCCGGTTTCGTGCTTGCGGTCATGATGAGATTCTCCAGAGTGAGGGATGAAAGCGGCGCATGGAGTTGAGTTGAATCGGTTGCGATGCACGCTTGATGAGCATTGTGGTCGCTCGCGTGTCGCAAAAAAATGGAACAATGGCGCATTCAGAATTCCCGTTTTTGGAATGAAAGGCGCTGCCGCTTTCGCGTGCCACGAGGGGTCTCCATGCTCAACCGACTCGACATCCTGAAGATCTTTGCCGCGGCCGCCGCGGCGCCCACGTTCCGCGAGGCGGCGGCGCGCCTGGGTGTGTCGCCGCAGGTCGTGACGCGCGCGGTGCGCGACCTGGAGGAGATGCTCGGCGAAACGCTGTTTCACCGGACGACCCGGAGCATCCGGATCACCGCGTTCGGGCAGGCGTTCGCGCGCGACGCGCAGACGGCGCTGGCTGCCGTCGACGGGCTGTTCGGCCCCGCGACCGGCCAGGCCGATGAGCCGGTGGGCGTCGTCCGGATCACGGCGCCGTCGGGCATGGGGCGTCGTTACGTGCAGCCGATCCTGGGCGAACTCATGCAGCGGTATCCGGGGCTCGTGCCCGACCTGCGGCTGTCGGACGTGCCGTCGCCGGTGGTCGACGAGCAGATCGACATCGGCGTACGCGTCGGGGCGATCGGCGACAACCGTTTCGTCGCACGCATGGTCGGGCCGTTGCCGATGTGGATCGTCGGCGCGCCGTCGCTGATCCGGCGGCTGGGCGAGCCCAAAAATCGCAAGGAACTCGAATCGATGCCGGTCACGTGCCTGATCGATCGTGCGAGCGGCCGCGCGTGGCCGTGGATGTTTCGGGGGGAGCAGCAGTTCGTCCCGTCGTCGCCCGCGTACCTGACGGACGATACCGAGGTGGAGATCGAGGCCATCTGCGCGGGGGTGGGGCTGGGGCAGTGCTCGGAATACCTCGTCCGGCCGTACGTCGACAACGGGCGCCTCGTGCGGCTGCTGCCCGGCCTCGAGCCCGAGCCGTGGAAGCTGCACGTCTATCGGCCGCGGCGCGGGCCGATGCCCCGGCGCATCCGGGTGGTGTACGACGCGCTGGTGGCGAAGCTCGCGGACGCGACGTGGCGAGGGTAGGCGGGGCGTCGGGGCTGCGGGTCGCGTTGGCGTGAAGCGGTTTCAACCGCCGCTCGACGACGTCGGCGCACCGGCGAAACCGTAACGTGCCAGTAACGTGCTCGGCGCGCCTCCATCCGGCCTGACGTGGTCGCGCCATTCGCCGCCAGGCACGCGGCAAGCCGACATATTGCGGCATCATCATGGATACCGACGCACCGGCACCGGTGCCCGCTATTCGACTGGAGACTCTGCATGCCGATACACCGGATTGAAACCCGCGACGCGATGGGCGACCCCGATGTGGTCTATCTCAACCCGGATCACGTGCTGTGGATGTCGCAGCCGACCGCGGCGCAGCGGCGGCCGGGCGGCACGGCCATTCGCGTGGACGACCGCGTGAAGGGCGGTTCGTTGCTGATGGCCGACAATCCGCCGGCCGCTCGACTGCTGCAGGATCTCGGGCCGTTCGTGACGGTGACGCTCGCGAACCCGTCGTCCGACTATCCGGACGGTCTCGTCCATGTGCGTGCGCAGGCGATCGTCAAGATCGCGACGGACGACCACGACAAGCCGCTCGCCGAGCGCACGCTCGGCTGGGTCCACGTCAAGGACGGCTCCGTGTTCAAGATCAGGGGTTACGCCGGCGTGGCCGCGCAATGGCAGGCGTCGGTGGCGGCTGCCGGCCTTTGACCGCGCGTTAGCGTTGGCGCGATGACGCAGCGGCCCGGTGTGCCGCAGTGGGCCGGCCGTGGTTCGCCTCGGGAAACCGGCCGTTTTGCCTCGTGCGCGCTGGCGAACCGCTCGGGTGTCGGAGTGCCGCGAGAACCCCGAGCCCGCTCGGCGCCGCGGTCGATACGCGACACGCAGTACGTCAATCAGCCGGGTAACGTGGCGCATCGCGACGCACCCATGCCCGTTCGGGCCTTCGCCGCGCCCCCCCGTCGAAGCGCTCGATGCAGGTGTTTTCCACCGGCTTGCCGAGGAACCGTCCGTCATGAACCTGTCCGCGTCCGATATCACACCGGAGGAACTCCGGCTGTTCGGCGACCTCGTCGCCCGCCTGGAAGAACTGGGGCCGGTCGTCGACGTGCGGGCGGTCGTGCTGCCCGCGATCACGCAATTGCTCCGCGCCGATTTCGCCGCGTCTTTCGATTGCGATGAACACACCGGCCTGTGGTGCAACGGCTTCTCGTACAACGTCGATCCGTTGCAGATCGCGCGGTACGAAGCGTGGTTCCAGCATATCGATCCGGTCACGCCGCCACTGCGCGCGCGCCGCGTGGCGACCTGCGTCGACGAGGTGGTGAGCCGGCGCGAGCTGGAGCAGACCGAGTTCTACACCGATTTCCTGTGCCGCGACGGGATGCACCACGGCATCAACGTCTATGCGTTCGACGGCGCGACCCACATCGGCGACCTGCGCATCTGGCGCGCGCAAGGGCGGCCCGACTTCACCGAACGCGACAAGCTGCTGCTGAACGGCATCGAGCCGTTTTTCCGGCGTGCGCTGCTGCGGCGGCGCCATGCGTGCGCGGGGCTGACCGGGCGCGAGAGCGACGTCGCGCGGCTGGTTGCCGCCGGTTATACCGACAAGGACGTCGCACGCACGCTCGGCATCGGGGTGCCGACGGTCCGCACGCATCTGCGGCGCGTGATGGCGAAGAAGGGCGTCGCCAACCGCGCGAGCCTGGCGGCCGCGCTGGCGTAACCCGTCGCGCGCGGCCGACGGCCGGGGTCATCCATTGTGATGATGGGCGTCAAAATCGGCGCGCCCTACCTTGTGACGATCCCCCGTGACGAGGAACGACGACGATGCCCACCCTGGGAACCCTGACGCTCACCGAAGCCCGGCACGCGATCCTGCGCCGTGAGTTTTCCTGCGTCGAATACGCGTACGCCACGATCGAGCGGCACGCCCGCTGGCGCTATCTGAACGGCTTTACGTGCGTCGACGATGCGCGGCTGCTCGCCGAAGCGGCCCGCTGCGACCGCGATGTCGCGACGTCGTCCACCCCGCACGCGCTGCTGGGCCTGCCGATCGCGATCAAGGACAACATCGACACCGCGTGCCTGCCGACCGGCAACGGCACACTGGCGCTGCACAACCGCGTGCCGCCGCAGCATGCGCCGGTCGTCGCGCGGCTGCTCGCGCAAGGGGCGCTGATCGCGGGCAAGGCCAACCTGCACGAGCTGGCGTTCGGCGTGTCGGGCAACAACCGCGTGACCGGCGCGGTACGCAA
>NZ_JAAGPH010000193.1:0-11599 GCF_017104705.1 Burkholderia sp. Se-20373
TGGCGTCGCACCGGCGATCCGCCTCGCCCGCGAGCGGCTCGACGCGGCGCCGGCCGCGCCCGTTTCGCTCGCCGAACTGGCCGACCTGAGCGGCGTCAGCCGCTTCCAGCTGCTGCGCGGGTTTGCCCGCGAACTCGGCATCACACCGCACGCGTACCTGATCCAGTCGCGTGCGCGGCTGGCGCGCGCGCTGCTCGCCAGCGGCTTGCCGATCGCCGATGCCGCGGCCGAAGCCGGTTTTGCCGATCAAAGCCATTTGACGCGTGCGTTCGCGCGCCAGTTCGGGATCACGCCGGGGCGGTTCACGCAGGCCGCTTGACGCCGCCGTCATCCCGCGGGGCCCGTCGCCAAACACACCGACCTCGAAGGCTGCGCTCACATCGACAACTGCGACGGCACCCCGCGCCATGCGCTGCTCGCGGTGACTGTCGCCCGCCCCTGTCGCACAAGCATGCCGAATCGCGCGCCGAATTCGACACGCTCGCGCGCGCTGCAATTTCGTTCAAGACGCGCACGGCCGCCGTACGCGACGATGCGGCGCATGAAGACACGACTGATCGGCTATCTCTATCTCGCCGCCGCCATGGCGGGCGTCGGCAGCACCGTCATCGCGAGCCGTCTCGCGGCCGGCGGCCTGCCGCCGTTCACGGCTACCGCGCTGCGCTTCCTGATCGCGACACCGCTGCTGTTCGCGCTGATGCGCGCGCAGCGCATGCGCTGGCCACGCCTCTCCACGCGCGACGCCGTGCTGCTCGTCATCCAGGCGGCGGCGGGCGGTGTCGGTTATACGGTGCTGCTGATCTGCGGCACGAAGCTGTCGTCGCCGCTCGACGCGGGTGTGATGCTCGGCACGCTGCCCGCGATGTCGACGCTGATCGCGGCCGTCGTGCTGCGCGAGCGGCAGATACCGCGCGACTGGGTGGCCGCCGCGCTCGCAACGGCCGGCGTGCTGTTCGTCACGTTCGCGCCCGGCCAGGCCCTGCCGTCGCTCCGCACGCTCGCCGGCGACGCGCTGGTGCTGGCCGCCGTCGCCTGCGAGGCCGTATTCATCCTGCTCAACCGGCGGCTGGCCGCACCATTGCCGCCGCTGGCGCTGTCCACCGCGATGTCCGGCCTCGGCTTCGTGCTCGCCCTCGTGCCGGCCGCGTTCGAATGGCACGCGGCGGCGACCGGCTGGACGGTCGACGCGGTGTCGGCGATCGCCTACTACGCGCTGGTGCCGACCGTGCTCGGCTACCTGTGCTGGTATGCGGGCTCGGCGCGCACGAGCGGAACCGAGGCCGCGCTGTTCACGGCGGTCGCGCCGGTCTCGGCCGTGCTGTTCGCGGTCGCGCTGTTCGGCGAAACGCTCAGCGGCACGCGTATCGCGGGTATCGCGCTCGTCGTCGCCGGCATGGTCGTCGGCGCGACGCGGCGACGCGAACCGCCAGCGGACGCACGCAATACGCACCCGGCGAATCCGGATCGACCGTCCCGCCCCGCGCCCGCCGCGCAAACAGCCACCGACTGACTCGCGCTCCTCGCGTCGTTGCGCCGTTGTGCCGTTGCGGAAACGGCGGCGGCTCCGCCCCGCCGTATAACCGGCCGATTCTCGCGTTTCCCCCGTGCGGCCGGCAACTGTAGGAATGTGTCCGCGCACCGCAAAACCGTTGCGCACCACCCCGCAAGATGCAATATTCGCGTGGCCGGGACCTTTGACAACCATCGAACAACAATCCGCCACGCAATGAACAGGAAGGAAGCCAAAACAAGAATCGCGGTGCTGCTGTCCGCGGGAACGAGGAAGGCCGACGCCTTGGCCGAACTGTCCGGACAAGGACTCAAGGATCGCGTGCTTGCGCACCTGATCGCGTCGCGCCCCGATCCCGAACGCTGCCGCGAGAACAAGCTGCACATCCGGATCCTGGTCGCGCTCGGCATCGCCCAGCTCGCGATCAGCCTGATGCTCGCGTACTACTTCTTCGCCACCGGCGCCGGCAACGGCCTCGTGCTGGTGTTCCTCGCGCTGACCGTGCCGCTGTCGCTGCTGTTCATCTGGGGCTTTGCGACCCATCGTGTCGGCGCGTACCACGCGTTCATCCTGCTGTCGCTGCTGCAGTTGCCGAAGACCATCGCCGCGCTCGGTCGCGATCCGTCGACCGCGCTGCCGAGCCTCGCGATCACGGTCTTGCTGGTTGGCTATGTCTGGTTCGTCCGCAACCGCCTGTTCCCCGACTACGGCTGGTTCACGCCGCGCAAGGTCGAAGGCCGTTACGCGTTCGTCGAGCACGCCTGACGCCACCGGCATCGAGCGCCGGCCGTAACAAAAAAGGCGCCGGGCCGCCCCGCAATCGCGGGACGGCCCGGCGCCTTCTGCATTCCGGAACCGCTCGGCTTACTTGGCCTTTTCAGCCGAATCGCTGATCGCCTGGCCGCCCTTCGAAATGTCCTGCCCCACACCGGCGACCGTGTTGCAACCGGCAAGCGCGGCGGTCACCACCAGCAGCATTGCAGCAATCGTACGCGTCATTCTCATTCTCCTTGGAATCAACAAGCCCGACGGGCGAATCGTTTGCGGCGTCGCGCCCGGCAAGATGCCGGGCACGGGGCCTGACCTGATTATACGGAGACGGCCGCCGCGCGCCAGCATGAACCCGACACATGTCACACGGGCCACACAGCCGGGTCGCGCAGATTTTCCTTGACTTCAACGCGCCACGAACTAATATACGCACCGCGTATATTTTTCGTCAGGAGCCGCCGATGACCGTTCCCCAGCAAGCCTTCCTCCGCGACGCCATGCGCCGCCTCAACATGACGCGCGAAGCGTTCGCCAGCCGCATCGGTGTGAGCCGGCGCGCGCTGGACACATGGCTTCTGCCCGACGATTCGCAGGAATCGCGCGGGATGCCCGAGATCGTCGAACGCTTCGTGTCGGAAATCGTCGAGCGCTCGGTGCCGGAAGGCGGAGGATATACGCAAAGCGTAGAGAGCCAGGGGCTCGCCAAGCAGTTCTTTTTCGAGGGCAAGCCGCAACTGCTGTCGGTCGACCAGTTCTCGCGGGAATCGGTCGAGGCGCTGTTTCGCGTGGCCGACGTGATGCAGCCGATCGCGCGCCGCCACAAGATTTCGCGCGTGCTGGAAGGCGCGGTGCTCGGCAACCTGTTCTTCGAGGCCAGCACGCGTACGCGCGTGTCATTCGGCGCCGCCTTCTGCCGGCTCGGTGGTTCGGTGTGCGACACGACGGGCTTCACGTTCTCGTCGATGGCCAAGGGCGAATCGATCTACGACACGAGCCGCGTGATGGCCGGCTACGTCGACGCGCTCGTGATCCGCCATCCGGAGAAAGGCTCGGTGGCCGAGTTCGCGCGCGCGACCAACCTCCCCGTGATCAATGGCGGCGACGGCCCGGGCGAGCACCCGAGCCAGGCGCTGCTCGACCTCTACACGATCCAGCGCGAGTTCTCGCGGCTCGGCAAGATCGTCGACGGCGCGCACATCGCGCTGGTCGGCGACCTCAAGTACGGCCGCACCGTGCACTCGCTCGTCAAGCTGCTCGCGCTGTACCGCGGGCTCAAGTTCACGCTCGTGTCCCCGCCGACGCTCGAGATGCCGGCCTACATCGTCGACCAGATCGCGACGAACGGCCATGTGATCGAGCAGACGACCGATCTCGCCGCCGGGCTGCGCGGCGCGGACGTCGTGTATGCGACGCGGATTCAGAAGGAGCGCTTCACCGACGAGTCGTTCGAAGGCTACACGCCGGATTTCCAGATCAACCAGGCGCTCGTCGATTCGGTGTGCAAGCCGGACACGTTGATCATGCACCCGCTGCCGCGCGACAGCCGGCCCGGCGCGAACGACCTGTCGGTCGACCTGAACCGCGACCCGCGCCTCGCGATCTTCCGCCAGACCGACAACGGCATTCCGGTGCGGATGGCGATCTTCGCGGTGCTGCTCGGTGTGGAGAACCTCGTCCAGCATTCGATGCGCGACGCGACGTGGCGCCCGCCGGCGTATCTCGGGCCGGAGGATGCGGTGTTTCACGGGGTGGATTGAGAAGGAACTTCGGGGGCGAGCCAGTCAGGCGCCCCCCGCAGTTCAACGGAAAGCGCGCCCGGCAGGCCGGCGCGCTTTTTTTCGGGCGGTGACAGGTGAGCAATCGGCGCCTAGGATGCCCACGGATCAATCACCCGCAGGCCGACAGCCTCGAATGGCGCGACGTCACGCGTCGCAATGATCAATCCGTTCGCCTCGGCCGTCGCGGCAATAAAGACATCGGCAGGCGCGATCGCACTGCCTGAGGCACGCGCACGCGCTCGAATGCTCGCATACGCTTTGCTCGCCGCATCGTCGAACGGCAGAATCCGACCGCGAAACAGCGGCACGACACGCTGCTCGATGCTTTGATGAAGCCAGTCCCGCCTGCGACCTTCCGGCAACGCCGCCACGCCGAAGCGCATTTCGGCGAGACTGATCGCAGCCAGAAACAGCGTTTCGACGTTCTGGGCATCGAGCCACTCGATCACGGCCGCGCTCGGCTCGCGCCGCAACGGCTCGGACATCACGTTCGTATCAACAAGGATCATTCGAAGCTCATCGGGTCGGTTAGCGTCTTGTCGCGCTGCGCGTCGAAATCGACACCACCCGCCTCCCGTCCGATTTCCGCCAGCAGCGTCCCCAGCTTGAGCCGGCCTCCCGGAAGAACGGCCTGCTCGAGGATGTCCCGCACCTCGGCTTCGGTGCTGCGCCCATGCTGGGCCGCACGAATCCGAAGCGCACGGTGCACTTCATCGGGCAGGTTTCGAACCGTAATCACAGGCATGATGCACCTCACTACATTTGCTTTCAATGCAGTCATATTAGCACCTTGATGTCATGGCGGGCGATCCGCGACAGAACCACTCTACCCCGCCAGCCACGCCCGCCACAGCTGGCCTTTCGGCCATCAACACCGCCCCGCGCGCCCCACCGCCACCCCGTCACATTAGTTGACACTTTCCTAACCAACGCTAACAAGAACGCTTCTCATTCAATAAAAAATTACATAGAATGCCGCCTGAAAACAAATCGTAATAATTCCCGGCGGCATGCACACTTCCGTAGCGCACCGTCCCCGGGGCCATACCGCGAGGTCGAAGCGCCATGAAGTCACGTCCCGACGAGCTGAAGCTCGGCAAATTCACCACCCTGTGCAGCGTGCTCGCCGCAAGCCCGGCCTTCGCGGCGGACGGCACGCCGCCGCCCGCCCCGGCCGGCACCGAAGGTCATCTCGCGCCGATCGAGGTCCAGGGCAAGGCCGAGCACAGCTATAAGGCCGACTTCTCCGCTTCCGCGAAATTCACCGCGCCGCTCGTCGACACGCCGAAATCCGTCACCGTGATCCCGCAGGAGCTGATCCAGAACAGCGGCGCGTCGACGCTGACCGAAGCGCTGCGCACCGTGCCCGGCATCACGTTCGGCGCCGGCGAAGGCGGCAACCCGCTCGGCGATCGCCCGTTCATCCGCGGCTACGACACGCAGGGCAGCATGTTCGTGGACGGCATGCGCGACACCGGCGCGACGACGCGCGAGATCTTCAACACCGAGCGCATCGAGATCACCAAGGGTTCCGACGGTGCGTACGGCGGCCGCGGCGGCGCGGGCGGCAGCATCAACCTGATCACGAAGGCCCCGCACCTCGGCACCACCGCCGCCGCGAGCGCGGGCCTCGGCACCGACCGCTATCGCCGCTTCACGGCCGACGGCAACTGGCAGTTCGCCGACCACGCCGCGTTCCGCCTGAACCTGATGAGCCACAACAACGACGTTGCCGGCCGCGACGCGGTGAACAACGAGCGCTGGGGCGTCGCCCCGTCGATCGCGTTCGGCCTCGGCACGTCGACGCGCGTCGTCGCGAGCTACTACCACCTGCAGACGGACGACCTGCCCGACGGCGGCATCCCGTACTACTACGGCTTCAACCTCCCGAAAGGCGTCGCCACCGACGGCCCGGCGCCCGTCGACCGCCACAACTTCTACGGCCTGACCAACCGCGATTTCCGCAAGACGACGTCGGACATCAGCACGCTGAAGATCGAACACGACATCACGTCGTCGCTGACGATCCGGAACACCACGCGCTACACGGAATCGACGCAGGACTACATCTGGACCCAGCCCGACGACAGCCAGGGCAACGTGGTCAACGGCAAGGTCTGGCGCCGCAACAACAACCGCAACAGCTCGATCAACAGCCTCGCGAACCAGACCGAGCTGTTCGGCGAATTCCGCACCGGCCCGTTCAAGCACAGCTTCACGACCGGCATCGAACTGTCGCGCGAATGGGGCAAACGCGATTCGTACACGGTCGCAACCGACACCGGCAAGATCTGCCAGAAAGGCATCGGTGCCGCATCGGGCTACAACTGCACGAGCCTGTGGTCGCCGAACCCGAACGACCCGTGGGCCGGCTCGATCACGCGCAACAACGACTACGCGCATGCGCGCACCGTGACGAAGTCGATCTACGGCTTCGACACGATCGAGATCACGCCGCGCTGGCAGGTCAACGGCGGGGTGCGCATCGACGACTACTCGACCCGCTTCACCGACACCAAGGCCAACGGCGGCAAGACCACCACGCGTGACGACACGCTCGTGAACTGGCAGGCCGGCCTCGTGTTCAAGCCCGCGCAGAACGGCAGCATCTACGCGTCGTACGCGACGTCGTCGACGCCGGCCGGCATGATGCTCGGCGAAGGCAGCGAAACGCAGTCGCTCACACCGGGCCGCGGCGGTGTCGGCTCGAACGCCGATCAGCTGGCGCCGGAAAAGAACCGCAGCATCGAGCTCGGCACGAAGTGGAACGTGTTGAACGACAAGCTCGCGCTGACCGCCGCGCTGTTCCAGATCGATACGACCAACGCGCGCGTGACGCTGCCGAACAACCAGTACGCGATGGTCGGCAACAAGCGCGTGCAGGGTCTCGAGCTCGGCGTCGCGGGCCAGATCACGAAGCAGTGGCAGGTGTTCGGCGGCTATACGTACATGAAGAGCGAACTGCGCGACAACGGCAAGGACAGCGCGAACAACGGCAACCGCTTCCCGAACACGCCGAAGCACAGCTTCACGATGTGGTCGAACTACGACGTGACGCCGAAGTTCACCGTCGGCGGCGGCGCGTTCTACATGTCGGAAGTCTTCGGTGATCCCGCGAACCTGCGCGCCGTGCCGTCGTACTGGCGCTTCGATGCGATGGCGCAGTACCGGATCAACAAGAAGCTCGACCTGCAGCTGAACGTGAACAACCTGTTCAACCGCACCTACTTCGACCAGGCGTATCCGGCGCACTACGCGTCGATCGCACCGGGCCGCTCGGCGTTCGTCACGCTGAACGCACGCTACTGATCGATGGAGGCCGTGTCGCTGAAGGCGCTCGCGTCGGTTTCGCCGCGCGAGTTCGCCGACATCCTGGCCGGGCCGCCCGAGCGCGCCGCCGCGTGGGTCGCGGCGGCGGCCGACAACGGCATCGTCGATGCGCAAGCCGTCTACGGGCAATACCTGCTCGACGGACATGGCGTCGCGCGCGATCCGGCGGCCGCGTTCAACTGGTTCCGGCACGCGGCGCGCGCCGGCCACGCGATGGCGATGAACATGCTCGGCCGCTGCTACGAGTTCGGCTGGGGCACGGCCGCGTGCGCGCCGGTCGCCGTGTACTGGTACCGGCTCGCCGCGCAGGCGGGGCTCGACTGGGGCATGTACAACTACGCGACGGCGCTCGCGCTGGGTAACGGCGTCGACGAGAACCGCGCCGAGGCGCTCGACTGGTTCCAGCGCGCGGCCGCGCTCGGCCATGCGAAATCGATCAACCTGATCGGCGGCTTTTACGAGGACGGCTGGGTCGTACCGGTCGACCGCGACGCCGCGTTCGACCACTATCGACGCGCCGCCGTGGCCGGCGACTTCCGCGGCCAGTTCAACCTTGCGCGGCTGCTCGCCGAGCGCGGGCGCGTCGACGAAGCGCTCGCGTGGCTCGCGCGCGTGCCGGCCACCGCTACCCCCGCGTTCGTCGCGAAGATGCGCGCGTATCTCGCGTCGTCGCCGATCGACGCGTTTCGTGCGGCGGCGCTGGAATTACCAACGCCACCACAGCCTCAGCCGCACTGTATGGAATACATATCATGATGCTTCACGTCCCCGGCGTACTGACGAAAGCGCAAGTCGCGCAATGTCGCGAACGGCTCGATGCGGCCGAATGGGTCGACGGCAATGCGACGTCCGGCACGCAGTCGGCGCTCGCGAAACGCAACCGGCAATTGCCGGAAGGCGCGCCGGCCGCACGCGCGGTGGGCGACGCGATCCAGGACGCGCTCGCACGCCATCCGCTGTTCTTCTCGGCGGCGCTGCCGCTCAAGGTGTTTCCGCCGCTGTTCAATCGCTACGAAGGCGGCGAGGCGTTCGGCACGCACGTCGACAACGCGATCCGGCTGCTGCGCGGCACGGATTTTCGCGTGCGCAGCGATCTGTCGGCGACGCTGTTTCTCGAAGAACCCGATGCGTACGACGGCGGCGAGCTGTGTGTCGAGGATACGTACGGCACGCATCGCGCGAAGCTGCCGGCGGGCGACCTCGTGCTGTATCCAGCGTCGAGCCTGCATCACGTCACGCCCGTGACGCGCGGCGAGCGCGTCGCGTCGTTCTTCTGGATCCAGAGCATGGTGCGCGACGACGGCGATCGCACGCTGCTGTTCCAGCTCGATACGCAGATTCAGGCGCTGTCCGCGGAAAAAGGCGCGAAGGATCCGATGGTCATTTCGTTGACGGGGATTTATCACAACCTGTTGAGGAAGTGGGCGGATGCATAACCAACGATATGCAAGGCAGCCGCTGGACGTATTGCGCGGCTCGGTCGTGCGCTACGACGGTCCCGTCGATCCAATCGAGGAAAGCGGTTGGGAGGCGCCGCCACACGACACGCGAAACGACGGCGTCCACGCGGGCACGACCATCGATACACGAGGATAAGAGGCTCACGCCCCCGCAGCGGAAACCGCGACACATCCTCCGCCGGACTCTGGCATATTGGCGATTCGTCTGACCAAATCAACCACGAGCACCCGGCCTCGCGCAACCGCGCTTCCTGCTGCCAGCCGGACGTGGCCCGCAACCGTCATTGCGCCACTTCGTCCACTATCGTGATTTCGCTCTCCGATCCCGTTGTCCGGTCCATTACCCTGCTGGAGTCGCACGAAGGGTTTGTCGATCTCGCAGGTTTCCATGCACGCATTGCCGTCGATCTCGGCCGCCGCGACATCGAAAGCAGAAGCCCGCATTTCCTGAAAGTGCGTCGCGGTATAGCGGACCGGCTGATCGCCGCCGCGCAAGCGCTCCCCGCCGGCCTGCGCCTGTACGTCAAGGAAGGCTATCGCCCGCCGGCCCTGCAGCGCGACTCCTTCTCCGCACACCTCGCGCATCTGCGCCGCACGCTGAATCCGCTTCCGGACGAAGACGCGCTGATCGCCCTGACGAGCCACCACGTCGCGCCGCCGGAAGTCGCCGCGCACCCAACGGGTGCAGCCGTCGACCTCACGCTGATCTCGGCGGAAGGCATCGAGCTCGACATGGGCTGCATCATGAACGCCACCGACCAGGAATCCTCCGGCGCGTGATACACGCACAACCCGTTCATCAGCCGCGCAGCCGCCCGCAACCGTCAGGTGCTGATCACCGCGCTGACGGGCGCCGGCCTTACCAATTACCTGTCGGAATGGTGGCATTGGTCGTTCGGCGACCGCTATTGGGCCGTGATGCACGATCAATCGCACGCCATCTACGGCCCCGTCGAGGAAAACATGCTCGACGCAGCCTCACGCTGACATTCTTTCCGACGAAACGCGCCTGCCTCGGTAACATCCTCACTTGTCGATCCCTGCGCGCTCCCGCACAATCGCAGCATCTGTTTCACTTTCCCCCGCGCCGATGTCCTATGCGTCACTCGCCACCGGCGTCCTCCTCGCAGGCGGCGTCGGTCAACGCTTCGACCCGAGCGGCCTGCACAGCAAGCTGCTCGCGCTGCTTCCCGACGGCACGCCGGTTGCGGTCGCGGCCGCCCGCCATCTCGCGGCGGCCACGGCCAACGTGATCGCCGTCGTGCGCCCCGGTGCCGAAAAGCTCGCGATGCTGCTGAACGAAGCCGGCTGCCACGTCGTCTACGCACCCGACGCCGTGCGCGGCATGGGCGCGAGCCTTGCGGCCGGCGTGCGCGCGACGCCCGACGCGAACGGCTGGCTCGTCGCGCTCGGCGACATGCCGTGGATCGCGGCGCCCACCTACGAAGCCGTCACGCGCGCGCTCGACGCCGACGACGCGTCGATCGTCGCGCCCGCACATCGCGGCGTGCGCGGCCATCCGGTCGGGTTCGCCGCGCACCACTTCGATGCACTCGCCGCGCTCGACGGCGACACGGGCGCCCGCGCGTTGTTCGCCAGCGCGCCGGTCAGGCTGCTCGACGTCGACGATCCCGGCATCGTGCGCGACGTCGATACACCGGCGGATTTGCGCTGACCGGGATCGCGCGGTGCAACGCATGGCCCGCTCCGCGCGCAGCAGGTGCCTGCACGAAAACCGCCCGGGCACGGATGGCACCGACGACACACCACCCGCCGCCACAATCCCGCTGCAAACGCACGTCCGATTGGCTATAACGGAGACGAGGCGCCCCTGCCGCGCCACCGCCGTCACGCACTGCGCGAGATCACCATGACCGATCACACGACCCCGACGCCCGAGCCACCGGCCGACCCGAACCGCGACCCGGAAGACGATCCGTTATCGCCACCGTCGCCGGGCCATCATCACGACAATCCGCAGCAACCCGACGGCCCACCAAGCAAGGATCCGGTCTAGCCGCAAGGCGATCGTGCCACCCATTCGCCGCGCGGTTCCCGTCGTCATGCGCCATCGCCGCATGACGCTGCCTAGCGCGCCGTATACCCGCCGTCGATCGGCAGCGACACACCGCTGACCATCGACGCCGCATCGCTCAGCAGGAACAGGACCGGTTCGACGACCTCGTCCGGCTCCGCGAATCGCCCGAGCGGAATCGCGGCCAGCATCGGCGCCCGCTTTTCCGGTTCGCTCCACGCGAACTGCGCCATCGGCGTAAGCGTGACGGTCGGGTTCACACTGTTCACACGAATGCCGTGCGGCCCGAGTTCGATGCACAGCACGCGCGTGATCGCGTCCATCGCCGCCTTCGACGCGCAGTAACTCAGATGCGCGGGCAAGCCGACGAGCGCGGCCTGGCTCGATACGTTGACGATGCTGCCCCGCGCCTGCGCGACGCCACGCGCGTCGCGGGCGACCATCTTGCGTGCGACGGCCCGTGCGACGAGCGCCGCGCCGCGCGCATTGACGGCCATCACGCGATCGAAATGCGCGGCGCTCACCTCGAGCGCCGATTCGAGCGACGCGATCCCCGCGCAATTCACGAGGCCGTCGAACGCATCGTGCGCGGCGAGCGCCGCGTCGATCGCCTGCTCGTCGCCACCGACATCGAGCCGCATCGTCTCGCACGCGGCCTCGCCGGCCAGCGCATCGAGCGCGGCCAGGTCGCGCCCGGCCGCGACGACCTGCGCGC
>NZ_JAAGPH010000194.1:0-11236 GCF_017104705.1 Burkholderia sp. Se-20373
TGACTACGCCGGCCGCGTCCGTCGTGCCGGCGGCGCAAGCGGCCCCGGCCGCTCCCGCGGTGGCGCCGGCCAGCCAGCCGCAGACGCGCGCGCAGGTATTCGAGGGCGTCAAGCAGATGACGGCGCTCGGCAAGCAGTTGTTCTTCGATCCGTCGCTGTCGGGCTCCGGCAAGCTCGCCTGCGCGTCGTGCCATAGCGCCGAGCATGCGTTCGGGCCGCCGAACGCGCTGTCGGTGCAGCTCGGCGGCGACGACATGCACCGCACGGGCTTTCGCGCCGTGCCGTCGTTGAAGTACCTCCGCGGCATTCCGCCGTTCAGCGAGCACTTCCACGATTCGCCGGACGAAGGTGACGAAAGCATCGACGCGGGTCCGACCGGCGGGCTGACCTGGGACGGTCGCGTCGACATGCGCGATGCGCAGGCGCGCATTCCGCTCACGTCGCCATTCGAGATGAGCAGCTCGCCGGCGAGGGTCGCGCAGGCGGTTCGCGCCGCACCTTATGCGGACGCGTTCCGCCAGGCGTTCGGCGACCGGGTGCTCGGCGACGACCAGGCGACCTTCGACGCGGTGCTGCGCGCGCTCGACGCGTTCCAGCAACAACCGGCGCTGTTCGATCCGTACACGAGCAAGTACGACGCGTACCTGGCCGGCCATGCGCAGCTCACGCCTGCGGAGTTGCGCGGGCTGCAGCTGTTCAACGACGAGAAGAAGGGCAACTGCGCGAGCTGCCACATCAGCCAGCGCACGCTCGAAGGCGGCCCGCCGCAGTTCAGCGATTTCGGGCTGATCGCGATCGCGGTGCCGCGCAACCGCGCGCTGCCCGTCAATCACGACCCGCGTTTCCACGATCTCGGCGCGTGCGGCCCCGAGCGTACCGACCTGAAGGGCCGCGACGAATTCTGCGGGCTGTTCCGCACGCCGTCGCTGCGCAACGTCGCGCTGCGCAAGACGTTCTTCCACAACGGCGTGTATCACACGCTGGAGGACGTGATGCGCTTCTACGTCGAGCGCGACATCCATCCGGAGAAGTTCTATCCGGTCGTGAACGGCAAGGTGCAGATCTATGACGACCTGCCCAAGCGCTACTGGCCGAACATCAACCGCGAGGCGCCGTTCGATCGCAAGCGCGGCGACCAGCCGGCGCTGAACGCGGCCGAGATCAAGGACGTGATCGCGTTCCTGGGGACGCTGACTGACGGATATCAGCAAACGGCCGCGCCGGCCGGTCACTAGAAGGCAGCGCCGACGGCACGCATGCTATCCTCGCTCGCTGACGGGCGCGGTGTGCGTGCCGGATGGCCGGCCCCCGGTTCGCCGGCATGCACCGCGCCGTTCGATCGAACATCCAAGGAGAACAACATGTCGATGCGTGCATCCCTTTCCGTCCTCACGCGCGTGCTGGCCGGCGCCGCGTGCGCAGCCGCGATGCTGCCTGCCCATGCGCAGAACAACCTGAACTTCCTGAACGACACGCCGCTCAGCTACTTCAGCAAGACCGACCGCGCGTCGCTGTCCAAGGCGGTCGTGCAGGTGCGCGACGAAGGCAAGGACGGCGAAACCACGACGTGGCAGAGCAGCGGCCGCGGCACGCAGATCGATGCGAAGCTCACGCCGACCACGACCGAGACGGACGGCAAGACCTGCCGCGAAGTCGCCACCGAGATCACCGCGAAGGGCCAGACGATGACGCTCAAGCCCGTCTATTGCAAGACCGGCGCGGGCAAGTGGCAGCTGCAGAAACGCTGAGCACGCGCGTGATGAAGCGGGGCGCCGCGCCGCGCACGGTGTCGTGCGGCGTCGTGATCCTCGATGCGGCCGGCCGCGTGTTCCTCGCGCACGCGACCGACACCACGCACTGGGACATCCCGAAAGGGCAGGGCGAGCCGGGCGAGACGCCCGCCGATGCGGCGCTGCGCGAACTGCTCGAGGAAACCGGCATCGTGTTCGGCGCGGATCGGCTGCTCGATCTTGGCCGCTTCGCGTACCGGCACGACAAGGATCTGCACCTGTTCGCGGTGCGCGTGGCCGACGACGAAGTCGATCTCGCGCACTGTACGTGCACGTCGCTGTTTCCGAGCCGTCGCGACGGCTCGATGATTCCCGAGATGGATGCGTATCGCTGGACCGCGCCCGCCGACATCGACGCGTATGCGAGCCGCAGCCTCGCGCGGCTGTTTCGCACGAAGCTGTCGCTGGTGGAGTTGCATCGGCGGTTGATGGGCGAGTAACGAGCGACAGCTTCCGTTGCCATGTGCCCTGGCTTTGCTTCATGGCACGCAACAAAAAACCGGCCCTGGGGCCGGTTTTTTCATGGTCACGCGACGGTGGCTTTCGAAGCCGCACACCGCCGCGCGCGAAGCATGCCGTTACGCCGGCTTGCCCCAGCTGTCGCGCAGCCCGACGATCCGGTTGAATACCGGCTTGCCCGGCTTCGAATCGACCCGATCGGCGACGAAGTAGCCGTGACGCTCGAACTGCAGGCGCGTCTCCGGTGCGATGTCGTCGTTGCCCGGTTCGATGTAGGCCTGCACGATCTTCTTCGAGTCGGGGTTCAGCGCCTCGAGGAAGTTCGCGCCGCCCGCGTCCGGATGCGGCTCCTTGAACAGGCGGTCGTAGATCCGCACCTCGGCCGGCTGCGCATGCTTCGCGCTGACCCAGTGGATGTTGCCCTTGACCTTGTACGTGTTCGCGCCTTCGGTGCCCGACTTGCTGTCGGGGAAGTAGTTGCAGTGCACGGCCGTCACGTTGCCGTCGGCGTCCTTGTCGAAGCCCGTGCATTCGATCACGTAGCCGTAGCGCAGGCGCACCTTGTTGCCCGGGAACAGGCGGAAATAGCCCTTCGGCGGGTTCTCGACGAAGTCCTCGCGCTCGATCCACAGCTCGCGCGAGATCGGGAACGTGCGCACGCCGCGATCTGGGTGGTGCGGATGCACGGGCGCCGTGCACGCTTCCTCGAGGTCTTCCGGATAGTTGTCGATCACGAGCTTCAGCGGATCGAGCACGGCGACGGTACGCGCCGCCTTGTCGTCGAGGTCGTCGCGCAGCGCGCCTTCGAAGATGCTCATGTCGATCCACGAGTCGATCTTCGTCACGCCGATCCGCTCGCAGAACAGGTGGATGCTCTCCGGCGTGAAGCCGCGACGGCGCACGCCGACGATCGTCGGCATCCGCGGATCGTCCCAGCCGTCGACGTGGCCCTCGGTCACGAGCTGCAGCAGCTTGCGCTTGCTGGTGATCGCGTACGTGAGGTTCAGTCGCGAGAATTCGATCTGTTGCGGCAGCGGGCGCGTGAACTTGCCGGCTTCCGCGAGTTCGTTCAGCACCCAGTCGTACAGCGGGCGGTGATCCTCGAATTCGAGCGTGCACAGCGAATGCGTGATGCCTTCGAGTGCATCCGAGATGCAGTGCGTGTAGTCGTACATCGGATACACGCACCATGCGTCGCCGGTGCGGTAGTGGTGCGCGTAGCGGATCCGGTAGATCACCGGGTCGCGCATGTTCATGTTCGGCGAAGCCATGTCGATCTTCGCGCGCAGCACGTGCTCGCCTTCCTTGAACTCGCCGGCCTTCATGCGGCGGAACAGGTCGAGGTTTTCTTCCGGCGAGCGATCGCGGAACGGCGACGGCTTGCCGCCTTCCGTCAGCGAGCCGCGGTTCGCGCGCATTTCGTCGGCGCTCTGGCTGTCGACATAGGCCTTGCCGCGCTGGATCAGCAGCTCGGCGAACTCGTACAGCTTGTCGTAGTAGTCGCTCGCGAAGTACTGGTGATCGACCGCGTCCTTGCGCCAGTCGAAGCCGAGCCAGCGCACCGCGTCGACGATCGAATCGACGTACTCGACGCTTTCCTTTTCCGGGTTCGTATCGTCGAAGCGCAGATGGCACACGCCACCGTAGTCGCGCGCGACGCTGAAGTTCAGGCAGATGCTCTTGGCGTGGCCGATGTGCAGATAGCCGTTCGGCTCGGGCGGAAAGCGCGTCTCGACACGTCCGCCCCATTTGCCGGTGCGGTTGTCGTCGTCGATGATGTTGCGGATGAAATTGGAAGCCGCGGGGGCGTCGTTACGTTCGGTGCTCATGCGGATGGCGTCAGGTTGTGTCGGCGCGTCGCGCCGGTTTAATCCCGTGATTCTACCTGACCGGGGTCCGTCCCGCGCGGCTAGCGGCATGATGGGGGCGGGTTTCGACCGATTATCTCGATATTGTGTCGGCTGTAACACGACGTAAATCGGATTGCCCGGGCCGTTTGGCGTTGCCTATGATGGCTTCACCGAATCAATGCCGCCGTTCGGGATGCCGCGCGGCGGGAGGAAACTAAAAACCATGATGAAAAAGACCACGTTTATCGTTCGTACCGCCGTGATCGTCGCGGCCCTGTCGCAACTCGGCGCGTGCGCCATGACGCATACGCAGCGCAATGCCGGTATCGGCGCGGCCGCGGGCGGCGCGCTCGGCTACCTGGTCACGGGCGGCCCGCTCGGCACGGTCGCCGGCGCGGCGGCAGGCGGCATCGTCGGCGCGAACGTGCGCTGACGGATGACATGACGCGATCCGCCTGCAAAACGGCGGCTTGACGTCCGGTCGCGACGCTGCGCTCAGCGCGTCCCGGCCCCACGCACATCCTTCCAGTATCAGACAGGCAGCATCAGGGAGGAACGGGTGTGCGACACTGCGCCGACGCACCATAATGATTTCACGCGTCGACGCACTTTCCATGAGCCGCTTACCCGTTCTCGTCCTGCCGGGCTACGCCAATTCGGGCCCGCTTCACTGGCAGAGCCGCTGGGAGCGTGCCGATGCACGTTTCTCGCGCGTCGCGATGCCCGACTGGGACCGCGCGTTCCGCAACGGCTGGTGTCTCGCGCTCGATCGCGCGGTTGAGGCCGCACGCGGGCCGGTGCTGATTGCCGGCCACAGCCTCGGTACGCTCACCACCGCGTGGTGGGCGACGCGCTATGCGCGCCCGGCTGCGCTCGCCAAAGTGCGCGGCGCGCTGCTCGTCGCGCTGCCCGATCCCGACGGTCCCGCGTTTCCGACCGATGCGCACGGCTTCGGGCCCGTGCCGCTCGAACGGCTGCCGTTTCCGACCTGCGTCGTCGCCAGCAGCGACGATCCGTATGGCTCGCTCGCGTTTGCCCGCACCTGCGCGAACGCATGGGGCAGCGCCTTCCACGACATCGGCCTACGCGGCCACATCAATGCGGACAGCGGGCTCGGCGACTGGCCCGAGGCGCGCGGCTGGCTCGACGCGCTCGCCCGTCGCGATTAACCGCTCGATTGCCAGCTTGATTGGCCGCGCGCGGCGGGGCGGCGGTTGAGGCCGCTGCCACGCCGGCCGTCCGCACCCGCGCCACCCGCCGCGTTCAGATCGCCTGTTTCGCCCGCAGCGCGGCGATCTTCGCGTCGTCGTAGCCGAGCATGTCGCGCAGCACGTCGTCGGTCTGCGCGCCGAGCAGCGGCGGGGCCGTGCGTGCTTCCGGCGGCGTCGCGCTCATCCGGATCGGGTTGCGCACGAGCTTCGCGTCCGCGCCGCACGGGTGCGGCAGCGACACCTGCATCCCGCGGGCGACGACCTGCTCGTTGTCGAACACCTCGTCGAGATCGTTGATCGGGCCGCACGGCACGCCGGCCGCTTCGAGCGCGGCGATCCAGTCGGTCTTGTCGCGCGCCTTCACCATCTCCGCGAGGATCGGCACCAGCGTGTCGCGGTGGCGCACCCGTGACGGGTTCGTCGCGAAACGCTCGTCATCCGCCAGTTCGGGCCGGCCGCCGGCCTCGACGAACTTGCGGAACTGCCCGTCGTTGCCGACCGCGACGATGATCCAGCCGTCGCGCGTCTGGAACGTCTGGTACGGCACGATGTTCGGATGCGCGTTGCCCCAGCGCACCGGCGGCTTGCCGCTCGCGAGGAAGTTGGTGTTCATGTTCGCGAGCAGCGCGACCTGCACGTCGAGCAGCGCCATGTCGATGTACTGGCCTTCGCCGGTCCGGTCGCGGTGCGCGAGCGCGGCGAGCACCGCGATCGTCGAATAGAGGCCGGTCGCGAGGTCGGCGATCGCGACGCCGGCCTTCTGCGGGCCGCCGCCCGGCGCGCCGTCGCGCTCGCCGGTGATGCTCATGAAGCCGCCGATCCCCTGGATGATGAAGTCGTAGCCCGCGCGGTGCGCATACGGGCCGGTCTGGCCGAACCCGGTGACCGAGCAGTAGACGAGGTCGGGCTTCACCGCGCGTAGCGCGTCGTAGTCGAGCCCGTATTTCTTCAGCTGGCCGACCTTGTAGTTCTCGAGCACGACGTCGCTCTGCGCGGCGAGCTCGCGCACGATCCGCTGGCCCTCGGGCGTCGCGATGTCGACCGTCACCGAGCGCTTGTTGCGGTTCGCCGCGAGGTAGTACGCGGCCTCGGCGGTATCCGCGCCGTCCGCGTCCTTCAGGTACGGCGGCCCCCAGTGGCGCGTGTCGTCGCCGGCGCCGGGGCGCTCGACCTTGATCACGTCCGCGCCGAAATCGGCAAGCGTCTGCGCGCACCACGGGCCCGCGAGCACGCGGGTGAGGTCCAGCACGCGGATATGGCTCAGGGCACCCATCGTCGAATCGTCTCCTTTCATGGCTGGCCCTGTCGGGCAAGGTCGGTTGGCATGCCGAGCATCTTAAGGCGAATCGGCTGCGCGAGTGGCCCACCCGGCCCGGCGCAAGGGCCGAGCCGCTTTCCGCCGCTTTGCCCGGAAGCCGGCCCCGATCCCGTATAATCGATCGTTTCCGAATCCATGCCGCCGCGCGCCCCGACAAGGGCGCCGGCGTTTGAAGCCGTCTTTGCCAGACTGTCCCCGCACGCCATGAAAGCTGCCGAAATCCGCGAGAAATTCCTCAAATTCTTCGAATCGAAGGGCCACACGATCGTCCGCTCGTCGAGCCTCGTGCCCGGTAACGACCCCACGCTGATGTTCACGAACTCGGGCATGGTCCAGTTCAAGGACGTGTTCCTGGGCACGGACCCGCGTCCGTACTCGCGCGCCACGACGGCGCAGCGCAGCGTGCGCGCGGGCGGCAAGCACAACGACCTCGAGAACGTCGGCTACACGGCGCGCCACCACACGTTCTTCGAGATGCTCGGCAACTTCTCGTTCGGCGACTACTTCAAGCACGACGCGATCAAGTTCGCGTGGGAACTGCTGACCACGGTCTACCAGCTGCCGAAGGAGAAGCTGTGGGTCACGGTCTACCAGGAAGACGACGAGGCGTACGACATCTGGGCGAAGGAAGTCGGCGTGCCGACCGAGCGCATCATCCGCATCGGCGACAACAAGGGCCCGCGCTACGCGTCGGACAACTTCTGGACGATGGGCGACACCGGCCCGTGCGGCCCGTGTACCGAAATCTTCTACGACCACGGCCCGGACGTGTGGGGCGGCCCGCCGGGATCGCCTGAAGAAGACGGCGACCGCTACATCGAGATCTGGAACCTCGTGTTCATGCAGTTCAACCGCGACGCGCAGGGCAACATGACGCGCCTGCCGAAGCAGTCGGTCGACACCGGCATGGGCCTCGAGCGTCTCGCCGCGGTGCTGCAGCACGTGCACAGCAACTACGAAATCGACCTGTTCCAGAACCTGATCAAGGCCGCCGCGCGCGTGACCGAGATCAGCGACCTCACGAACAACTCGCTGAAGGTGATCGCCGATCACATCCGCGCATGCTCGTTCCTGATCGTCGACGGCGTGATTCCCGGCAACGAAGGCCGCGGCTACGTGCTGCGCCGGATCGTGCGCCGCGCGATCCGCCACGGCTACAAGCTCGGCCGCAAGGGCTCGTTCTTCCACAAGCTGGTGGCCGACCTCGTCGCCGAGATGGGCACGGCCTATCCGGAGCTGAAGGAAGCCGAACAGCGCGTGACCGACGTGCTGCGCCAGGAAGAAGAGCGCTTCTTCGAGACGATCGAGCACGGCATGTCGATCCTCGAAGCCGCGCTGGCCGACGTCGAGGCGAAGGGCGGCAAGGTGCTCGACGGCGAGCTCGCGTTCAAGCTGCACGACACCTACGGCTTCCCGCTCGACCTCACGGCCGACGTGTGCCGCGAGCGCGGGATGACGGTCGACGAGCCGGCATTCGACGACGCGATGGCGCGCCAGCGCGAACAGGCGCGTGCGGCCGGCAAGTTCAAGGCCGCGCAGGGCCTCGAATACACGGGCGCGAAGACCACCTTCCACGGCTATGAGGAAATCGCGTTCGACGACGCGAAGGTCGTCGCGCTGTACGTCGACGGTTCGTCGGTCAACGAAGTCAAGACGGGCCAGGACGCGGTCGTCGTGCTCGACCATACGCCGTTCTACGCGGAATCGGGCGGCCAGGTCGGCGACCAGGGCGTGCTCGCGAACGCCGCGACGCGCTTCGCGGTAGCCGACACGCTGAAGGTGCAGGCCGACGTGATCGGCCATCACGGCACGCTGGAGCAGGGCACGCTGAAGGTCGGCGACGTGCTGCGCGCGGAAATCGACGCGCATCGCCGCGCCCGCACGCAGCGCAACCACTCGGCCACCCACCTGATGCACAAGGCGCTGCGCGAAGTGCTCGGCGCGCACGTGCAGCAGAAGGGTTCGCTGGTCGACGCGGAAAAGACCCGCTTCGACTTCGCGCACAACGCACCGATGACCGACGACGAAATCCGTCGCGTCGAGCAGATCGTCAACAACGAAATCCTGGCCAACGCGCCGGGCATCGTGCGCGTGATGCCGTACGACGAAGCGGTGAAGGGCGGCGCGATGGCGCTGTTCGGCGAGAAGTACGGCGATGAAGTGCGCGTGCTCGACCTCGGCTTCTCGCGCGAACTGTGCGGCGGCACGCACGTGAGCCGCAGCGGCGACATCGGCTTCTTCAAGATCGTCGTCGAAGGCGGCGTCGCGGCCGGCATCCGCCGCGTCGAGGCGATCACCGGCGACAACGCGGTGCGCTACGTGCAGGAACTCGACGCGCGCGTGAACGAAGCCGCGGCCGCGCTGAAGGCGCAGCCGTCGGAGCTCACGCAGCGGATCGCGCAGGTGCAGGACCAGGTGAAGTCGCTCGAGAAGGAGCTGGGCGCGCTGAAGTCGAAGCTGGCATCGAGCCAGGGCGACGAGCTCGCGCAGCAGGCGGTCGAAATCGGCGGCGTGTTCGTGCTGGCCGCGACGCTCGATGGCGCCGACGCGAAGACGCTGCGCGAAACGGTCGACAAGCTGAAGGACAAGCTGAAGAGCGCGGCAATCGTGCTGGCCGCTGTCGAAGGCGGCAAGGTCAGCCTGATCGCGGGTGTCACGCCTGACGCGAGCAAGAAGGTCAAGGCCGGCGAGCTCGTGAACTTCGTCGCGCAGCAGGTCGGCGGCAAGGGTGGCGGCCGTCCGGACATGGCGCAGGCAGGCGGCACCGAGCCGGCGAACCTGCCGGGCGCGCTGGCTGGCGTGAAGGGCTGGGTCGAAGAGCGTCTTTGATCGTTCCGGCCGATGCGATGCCGTCTCGTTACGGCATCGCGTGAAATGAAAAAGACCCGATCGGCATGCGCCGGTCGGGTCTTTTTGCTGGTACGCCGGAACGATGCGTGCCGGCTGCCGCACGACGATTCAGGCCGGCACGGTGACCGGCGGCTTCGCTACACCGTCCGACTGCCGTGCGGCCTCGGTGAGCGCATCGCGCAACGCGGCCAACGCGGCCGACGCATAGCCCTGGCGCCACGCGAGCAGCGTATCGATGCCTTCCAGTTCGGGGATCACGTGCGCGGTGAGGTTGCCGGTCTCGGGCTGCAGGTCGAGCACCGAACGCGGCGCGACCGCGATGCCGGCCCCCGCCGCGACGCACGCGACGATCGCGTGATACGACCCGAGTTCGAGCACGCGCGCCGGCTTGACGCCATGCCCCGCGTACCACTGCTCGACGTACTTGCGATACGTGCAGCCGCGCTCGAACGCGATCAGCGTCGGCAGGATCACGTCGCGCGGCGTGCGTACCGGCGGATGGCCGCGTGGCGTGAGCAGCACCAGGTCCTCGCGGAAGACCGGCACCGTCTCGAACGTGTCGGGCAGCGTCTCCGGCGCGGGCGGGCGGGCGAACAGCGCGGCGTCGATCTCGAAGTCGCGCACGCGGTCGATCAGCCAGCCCGTCGTGCCCGTCAGCAGTTCGAGCGACACGTCGGGCCACGCGTGGTGATAGCGCGCGAGTAGGGTCGGCAATCGGCTCGCGGCCGTGCTCTCCATCGTGCCGAGGCGCAGCCGCCCGCGCGGCGTGTCCTCGCGCACCGCGTCGCGCGCCTCGTCGGCGAGCGCGAGCAGGCGCTCCGCATACGGCAGCAGCGTGTGCCCGGCCGGCGTCAGCACGAGCCGGCGGCCGTCGCGCACGAACAGCGCCGCGCCGAGTTCCTCCTCGAGCTGCTTGATGCGCGTCGTGACGTTCGACTGCACGCGATTGAGCTTGGCCGCCGCGCGCGTCACGCCGTTCTCGCGCACCACGGCCCGGAAAATCGCCAGCGCCGCCAGATCCATGATTCTCTCCGAGTGATGAGTGGATTCTCAATTATTCATTTTTCGAGAACGTTTGGTCAAGCTAGGATGGAAGCATTCCGATTTCCGATCCGGCCGGCGCGTTGAACGCCGGCCCTTGCCGCCATGTCTCGCTCCGATGCCCCGACCGCCGCCGCCGGCGCGCCTTTCGTCGATGATGCCGACCGCCGCGCCCGCGCGGCCGCGCTGGCCTGCATGGTCGGCCTCGCGGTCGTGCTCGGCGTCGGCCGCTTTGCGTTCACGCCCTTGTTGCCGCTGATGCTCGCGGACGGCTCGATCGGCCTGAAGGCCGGCGGCTGGCTCGCGTCGGCGAACTACGCAGGCTACTTCGTCGGCGCGGTCAGTTGCGCGGCGCTGCGGGTGGCGCCCGCGCGCATGGTGCGGGTCGGGCTCGTGGCCACCGTGGTGCTCACCGCCGCGATGGGGGTCGGCCACCTGCTGCCGGTGTGGCTCGCGGTGCGCTTCGTCGCGGGCGTCGTCAGCGCATGGACGTTCGTGTTCGTGTCGCAATGGGGGCTGCGTCGGCTGGCCGACCTGCATGCGCCGGAGTGGAGCGGGGTGATCTATGCGGGGCCCGGCGTCGGCATCGTGGTGACGGGGCTGATCGGCAGCGCGCTGGCCGGCCAGCGCGCGGCGTCGGGCTGGCTCGGTTTTGCCGCGCTGTCCGCGGTGCTGTCGGTCGTGATCTGGCGTACGTTTGCGGCCACCCCGGCGCAA